>SLDB01000008.1 GCA_007125475.1 Nitriliruptoraceae bacterium
GAGCCGGCCTCCGGAGCCGCCGCCACCGCCGTCGCCGGCGGCGGCGTCCCCACCGGCTCGCCCACGACGTCATCGAGGAGGAGGGCCCCGCCGACGACGGCGGCGATCACGATCGACAGGACGAGCGGCGCGAACCGGGTCATGTCCCGACCTCCCGGCCCCCGAACGAGCGGGCGAAGCGCGGTGGCCGGAGCGCCAACGAGATCGTCAACAGCACCACGAGGAGTTGACCGGTCACGGCCAGGCCACGCGCCGTGGACCCCGTGTGCGAGACCACGACCGCCCCCGCACCCGGGGTGTTGACCCGGACGAGGTCATCGACCTGCGCCGACGAGGTGGCCCCCCGTGCCGTCGCCACCCACTGGCCGTCGTTCGGCTCGGCGACGAGGATCACGGCGTCCTCGTCCTCGAGGTGGCCGCGGTACGTCCCGGGATCGGTGCGCCGCAGGACCTGCACCTCGTCGAGGTCGGGGACCCCTCCCCCCGTCGCGACCGCCTCCGCATCCTCGGCGGGGAGCACGACGGCCCGCGGCAACCACGAGGTCAACTCGTAGAGCAGCCCCGTGGCGACCGGACGGGGCTCGGCGCCGTCCTGCGTGGACATCGCTGTCGCGAACGCGGTGTCCCGCGGCTGACCCGGCGCGTACACGTACCGGATGCCGGCGAGTCCGAGCCGGTCGGAGGCCCGGGGATCGTGCCCCGAGACGAGGTCCTCGACCCCCTCCCGCACCCACGCCAGGCCCCGCGGCTCGTCACGCAACCGGTACGCCGCCATCGACGGACCCTCCGCGTCGACCACGTCCCAGGCCACCTCGTCGCCGGTGGCATGCACCACCAGGACCCGGAAGTCTCCACGATCCGCCGCCGCCGAAGCCACGAACGACGGCAGGGGCGGCTCGCCGACCGCGTAGTACTCCCAACGCTGGGTCACCAGGTCGACCGCGACGACCACCACGCTCACCACGACACCGATGACCGTGGCGAGCGCGGCGAGTTGCCGCCACCCGAACGCGTGCCGGGAGAGCTGGGCCTGGCCATGTGCGAACGCCACCGCGAACAGGCCAGCGAACGCCGCGGCGGTCACCAGCAGACCCAGACCCGGCCAGGCGTCGATGCCGGTGCGGTCCATCCACCACGCCGCGACGGCGCCAGCGACCGCGGCCAGCCACAGCAGCGTGACGACCCATGGTGAGCGGCGGATACCGAACACGAGCCCCAGCACCCCGGCGAGGACGAAGCCGACCCCGGCGACCACACCGGGGAACACCGCCGTGTCAGGGGCCAGCAGCAGCCACCGCCACACGGGGTCGCCCAGGGGTTCGACGGCCGATGTCAGGGCCTGCGGTGTCGTCACCAGCTCCCACGACCACGGCAGCAGGAGCGCGAACGGTGCGAGGGTCGCGACCGCGATCCGTGCCAGGACCGCCAGGCGCCACCGCCGGTCGGTGCTCCGAACGACCACGACGACGGCGATCGTGGCCCCGGCGGTGGCGACGACCGCGAACAGCAGGGGTTCGAACGCCGCACCGACCGCGGTGAGCAGCGCGGTGCCGGCGACGGCGCGCCCCGCCGAGCTCGCGTCGCTGCGACGCCGCGACAGCGTCGCGAACCCGATCACGATCCCGGGGAGGACCGCGAACACCACCAACGCCCCCACGTCGCCGCGGGTCAGCGCCGCGAGCACCGGCGGCGAGAGGGTGTACGCCGTGGCCGCCACGACGCGCGGTGGCCGCCGGCGTGAGTACTCCTGGGCGGCCCGCAACGCCAGCAGCCACCCGACCAGCAGTGGCAGGACGAGGAGGGCGCGGGGGGCCAGGTACGTCGATCCCCCGACGGCGAGGTGCAGCACGCCCAGCAGCGCCTGGGCCGGTGAGGCGGCAGTCGAGGTACCGAACGCCCCGGCCTCGTTCCACCCGGCCACGTAGTTCCCCAGGAACGCGGTCGGCGAGTCGGGCCAGGCGGCGAGGTCGCCGCCACGCAGCTCCCCGGGGAGGAGGAGTGGCCACACGGCAGCCAGGATCAACACCACCAGGGTGCTCCCGGCGACCAGCGAGGGACGACGTCGTACCAGCTCCAGGCTCCGCGCGACCATCGAGCGTGGCTCGGCCGGGGGGCCGGTTCGGTGCGCCGGCTCCGGCGCCGGGTCGACGTCCGCCCCGGCGATCCACGCCGCCATCACTTCGCCGTAGGCGCGCAGGCGCGGGGCGATCTGTCCGAACAAACCGGCGAGCTCGGCGTCGCCACGGACACGTCGCGACTGCACCCGGCGGCGGTACCGCCAGGTCTCCCGGAGGTGGAGGATGTTCCACAGCCACGCACGCACGGTCTGCCAGGCATCCGACACCCGCCGCGTCAGGAGGAACCCGAGCACCTTGGCCACGCCCACCAGGAGGAACAGGGGGACGACGCTGACCAGCCGCGCGGCGCCGTAGTTCTTCAGCAGCGTCGCCAGGGTGTTGCGCTCGGCGAAGTACCGGGGTCCGAGGAACCGCGTCTGGCCGAGACGGTGGTAGTTGGCGGCCGCCCCGACGTGCAGCCCGACGGCATCGGGGACGACCTCGACGTCGTGGCCGGTGAGCCAGATCCGCCAGCACAGGTCCAGGTCGTCACGGAAGAGGTGGTAGCGGCGGTCGAACCCGCCCAGCGCGTCGAACACCTCGCGGCGCACCAGCATCCCCGCCGTCGACACGAACAGCACCCGACGGTCCTGGTCGCGCTGGCCCTGATCGATCTCCCCGGGGTCGACCCCGTTGTCGGCGCGGCCGGTGACATCGATCGTCCACCCGACGGCGTACAACTCGTCGGGGCGGTCCCACCACCGCAGCTTCGGCCCGACCGCGCCGAGTCGAGGGTCCGCGTCGAGCTCGGTGACGAGTCGGGCCACGGCGTCCTCGGCGAGGGCGAGGTCGTCGTGCAGCAGCAGCACGTACCCCGGCCCGTCCGGTCCACGCGCGTCCAGGGCCATCGCGACCGCCGCCCCGAACCCGATGTCGCGGTCGGTGACGAGGACGCGGTCCTCGCCGAGTCGGTCCATCAGCAGGGCCCGGGAGCCGTCGGTGCTGGCGTTGTCCACCGCGACGACGTCGAGGGCGGGGTGCGTCTGGGCCTCGAGTGCGTCGAGGGTGCGCGGCAACCACGGCGCACCGTCGTGGGACACCAGGACCACGAGGACGTCGGTGTTCGCGGTCGCGTCGCGGGTCGCCGTCACGGGTGGGACGCTCCCTCGGAGAAGGGGCAGGCGCACGTCGCCCATCCTGACCGGGTCAACCCCGGACGGTGCACCGGCACCGGCGCCGGCGCACCGACACGGTGGGACCGCCCACCGGACGGTTTCCCGGAGACATCGGCGACGGGGCCGGGAAGCGGCGGGACGGTACCACAGCCCAGGCGATGCCCCGTTGGCGCCGTAGACCGTTCAGCCGGGCCCGACGACGCCGCACCGGGGCGCTCCGGTCCGCGCCGTCGGGCGCGGACCGGCGCCGAATCACGCCGAGAGGCGCTTGGCCCGACGCCGCTCCCGCTCCGAGAGCCCACCCCAGATCCCGAAACGCTCGTCGTGCTCGAGGGCGTGTTCGAGGCAGTCGTTACGCACCGGGCACGTCGAGCAGATCCGCTTCGCTTCCCGGGTCGATCCGCCCTTCTCGGGGAAGAACGCCTCCGGATCGGCGTCGAGGCACTTGGCTTCAAGCATCCAGGCGCGGTCGTCCGCGTCGAACGCGAGCTTGGCGGTGAGCTCGGTGAGGACGGCCACCTGTTGTTCCTCGCTGTCGACAACCGTGGAACTACACAGGTGTCATCCTGCACCAGACGGAGGGATCGGTCAAGCGGCAGTTCTACCGGTTGCGGTGACTCGACGGCCTAGACCGCAACCGGTGGTGGTCGCTCGGCCCGTGCGCGCCGCCTCCCGGGTGCTCGAACGGCGTGCGGGGCCGGGCTACCCGCCGGGGCGTGACCGCCAGGTGAGGCGACGACTCACCGGGCGGGAGCGACCACGTCGTAGAGCGTGGTGCGCTGCACCGCCTCACGCCCGGCGCGGTTCGCCGCCGTGACGAGCTCGTCGGCCGAACGGCGTATGCCGTGCGCCGAGCCGGCCATCCGCGAGATCGTCTCCTCCATCAGGGTGCCGCCCAGATCGTCGCACCCGCCGCGCAACAGCTCGACGCCACGCTCGAGCCCGACCTTCACCCACGACAGCTGCACGTGGTCGATCGCCCCGGCCAACAGCAGGCGGGCGACGGCGTGCACCCGCCGGTCGTCCTCCCACGACGAACCGGGGCGGGCCACACCGGCGAGGTAGATCGGGGCGAGCTGGTGGACGAACGGCAGCGGGACGAACTCGGTGAACCCCCCGGTCTCCTCCTGCAGCCGCCGCAGCAGCTTGAGGTGAGCGACCCAGTGCCGCGGCTCGTCGACGTGGCCGTACATCATCGTCGACGACGACGGCAGCCCGACGTCGTGCGCGGTGGTCACCACGTCGATCCACTGCGACGCGGGGAGCTTGCCCTTCGTCAGCACCCAGCGCACCTCGTCGTCGAGGATCTCGGCGGCGGTACCGGGGATGGAGCCCAACCCCCGGTGCCTGGCCTCCTGCAGCCACTCCCGAACCGACACGCCCAGCCGGGTCGCCCCGTTGACGACCTCCATCGGGGAGAAGGCGTGGATGTGCATCTGCGGGACCCGCTCGCGGATCACGTCGAGGAGCTCGAAGTAGTACTCGCCGGGGAGGTCGGGGTGGATCCCGCCCTGCATGCAGACCTCGGTGGCCCCGACCTCCCACGCCTCGGCGGCACGGTCTGCGATCTGGTCCAGGGAGAGCGTGTAGGCGTCCGGGTCGTCACGGCGCTGCGCGAAGGCACAGAAGCGGCACCCCGTGTAACAAACGTTGGTGAAGTTGATGTTCCGGTTCACCACGTAGGTGACGACGTCACCGACGCGCTCGGCGCGGACCTCGTCGGCGGCCGCGGCCAGCGCCTCGAGCTCCACCCCCGTCGTGTCGAACAGCAGCAGGGCCTGGTCGTCGTCGAGGACGCGCCCGGCCTGGGCGGCCCGCAGCGCCGCCGCCACCTGCGGACGGATCCGGGATCGGGCCGGCCCCTCGGCCCGCGGAGCGTTGCCGGCCAGCACGCCGTCGGCGATGACGTGCAGGTCGCCGAACACCGCCCGGTGCACCGCGTCGTCGGTGGTCGCCGCCCGGGCGTTCCGCCCGTCGGCCGCCGAGCCACCGGCCTCGTCGCCGTCGATCACCGCCGACATCTCGTCGGTGAGCGCCCCGGAGCGAACCGGCGGGTCCTGCCAGGGCTGGCCGACCGGTTCGACGTCCTCGCGCGCGAGGCCGTCCGGCCGTGCCAGGGCGAGGACCGGGCCACGCATCCGCCCCGCCAGCCACGGATCCGGGGTGGTGACGTGCTCCGGGTAGACGCACAATCGCGGAGCCAGGACGAAGCCCTCCCGCCGGGAGGCCTCGGCGAGGTCGTCGATCCCCGGCCACGGCGCTTCGGGGTTGACATGGTCCGGCGTCACCGGAGACACCCCGCCCCAGTCGTCGATCCCGGCCCGGAGCATCGCCGGGTACGTGCCGGGCGAGAGGTTCGGCGGCGCCTGCAGGTGCATCGTCGGGCCGAGCAGGATCCGGGCGGTGGCGATCGTCGCCACCAGGTCGTCGAAGTCCGGCTCCGGGTGGTCGCGCATCGCGGTCCCGGGCTTGGCCCGGAAGTTCTGCACGATCACCTCCTGCAGGTGGCCGTACCGCCGGTGGGCGTCGCGCAGCGCCAGCAACGTCTCCACCCGTTCGTCGAGGGTCTCACCGATCCCGATCAGCATCCCGGAGGTGAACGGCACCGAGAGGCGTCCGGCGTCCTCGATCGTGGCCAGGCGGCGGGCGGGCTCCTTGTCCGGGGAGTTGTGATGGGCCTCACCCTTCGCCAACAGGCGTTCCGAGGTGGACTCGAGCATCATCCCCATCGATGCCGAGACCTGCTTCAACGTCGACATCTCCGCCCACGTCATCACCCCGGGGTTGAGGTGCGGCAGCATCCCCGTCTCCTCGATCACCAGGATCGAGACCGCGCGCAGGTACTCCAGCGTGGTGGCGTACCCGCGCGCCTCCAACCACTGCCGCGCCGCCGGGTACCGCAGTTCCGGCTTGTCCCCGAGGGTGAACAGCACCTCGGTGCACCCGGCACGCTGCCCGGCACGTGCCACCTCGAGGACCTGCTCGGGTGACTGGAACGCCGGGACATCCGCTTTCGGGGGCCACGCGAAGGTGCAGTACCCGCAGGTGTCACGACAGAGATGGGTGAGCGGGACGAACACCTTCCGCGAGTAGGTGACGCGACGCTCACCCTGCGGGCTCAACCCGTACCCGCCGTCGGCGTACCACGGCGCGGCGTCGCGCACGCGTGACGCCGTCGCCGTCAGACGATCGAGGTCGGCGTCACGGGCCGTCATCAGCGCCGCGGCCTCGGCCACGGTGAGGGTGCGTCCCTCCTCGGCGCGGTGCAGCGCCCGCGGCCGTAGCCGTACCAGCACCTCGTGCGACGTCGACGCCACCTCGACTCCCTCGCTGCGGAACGCCGTCACCGTAGCGAGGACCGCGCCGGCGTAGGCTCACCGGGATCAGATCCGTCGACCGACGACAGGGCCCCCAGGTGATCACCGTGCTCGCCGGCGGTGTCGGCGCCGCCCGCTTCCTGCGGGGGCTGGTCCGGTGCGTCCCCCCCGAGGAGGTCACCGTGGTGGTGAACGTCGGAGACGACCTGGAGCGTCACGGGCTCCGCGTCTGCCCCGACCTCGACACCATCACCTACTGGCTGGCGGGGCTCGTCGACCCCGACCGCCAGTGGGGCCGGGCCGACGAGCGCCACACCGTCGCCGAGGAGCTCCGCCGATTCGGTCACGACACGTGGTTCACGCTCGGCGACCGCGACCTCGCCACGCACCTGCACCGCACGATGCGGCTGCACCAGGGCGCGACGCTCAGTGAGGTCACCGCCGAGGTCGCGGCGGCGTTCGGGGTCACGGTGCGCCTGCTCCCCGTCACCGACGACGAGGTCGCCACCCGGATCACCACCGACGACGGCCGTGACCTGCACTTCCAGGAGTACTGGGTGCGTGAACGCGGCGAGCCGAACGTCACCGCCGTCCGGCTCGCCGGTGCCGACCGGGCCCGCCCCGCCCCCGGCGTACTCGAGGCCGTCCTCGACGCCGAGGCGCTCCTGCTGGCCCCGTCGAACCCGGTGGTGTCGATCGGCACGATCCTGGCGGTCCCCGGCCTCCGGGATGCGGTCGCCCGGACCGCCGCCCCGGTCGTCGGGGTCTCCCCCATCATCTCCGGCTCGGTGGTACGGGGCATGGCCGACCGCCTGTTGCCGGCCCTCGGCGCAGAGGTCTCGGCGAGCGGTGTCGCCGAGCACTACGGCGAGCTCCTCGACGCCTGGATCGTCGACGACGCCGACGCCGAGGCGGTCGAGCACCTCGCCGGTCGGGGGGTGACGGCACTGGCGGCTCCGACGCTGATGGACGACCCGCTGGTCGCCGCCGAGCTCGCCCGTCTCTGCCTCGACACCGCCGCCGACCTGCGGCGTCGTGGGGTGGGGGCGTGAGCCCGGCCGTCGACCCGCCCGGGGTGCGCATCACGGCGGTCCCGACCCCGCACCGGGTACGCCCCGGCGACGACCTCGCCGAGGTGTTCTCCGCCGCGCTCGAGGCGAACGGGGTGGTCCTCGCGGACGGCGACGTCGTCTGCGTCGCCTCGAAGGTCGTCAGCCTCGCCGAAGGTGCCGTCGCCGCACGCCTCCCCGGTGAGGACGACGCGACGGCCCGGCGCCGCATCGCCCGGCAGCACGCCGCCGGGGTCGTCGCCGAAGCCCCCCAGGTGCTGGTCACCCGGACCCGTCACGGCTTCGTCGCCGCGAACGGGGGGGTCGATGCCTCGAACGTCACCGACGCCGACACCTTCCTCCTCCTCCCCGACGACCCGGACGGGTCCGCGGACCGGCTGCGCACCGCGATCGCCGAGCGTCACGGTGTCACCGTCGGCGTCGTCGTCACCGACACCTTCGGACGCCCGTGGCGCCTGGGACAGACCGACGTCGCCCTCGGCGTCAGCGGCGTCACCGCCATCCGGGACGAACGCGGCGGTCACGACCTCGACGGCCGCCGGTTGGAGGTCACCGAGGTCGCCGTCGCCGACGAGGTCGCCGCCGCCGCCGACCTGGTCCGTGACAAGGGCAGCGGCACCCCCTTCGTCGTCGTCCGCGGCGTGCCCGGTGGACGCCACGGCACCGGGGCCGACCTCGTGCGTCCGCCCACCGCGGACCTCTTCGCCGCCGGCGGCCCGACCGCCGCACTGCGCAGCGTGCAGGCCCGACGGACCGTCCGACGCTTCGCCGTGGACCGCCCGGTGCCCACGGCGGCGCTCACCGACGCCGTCGCGGCGGCGGTGACGGCACCGGCCCCGCACGGCACCCGCCCGTGGCGTTTCGCCCGCCTCACCGAGCCACGACGCAGCCGGGTCCTGGACGCGATGGCGGCACGCTGGCGGGGGGATCTGAACGCCGACGGGGTGGCCGAGGACGTGATCACCCGGCGGTTGGCGCGCTCCGACGCCGTCCTACGTCCGGCACCCGAGTTGCTGTTCGCGTTCGTCGTCCTCGAGGACGCCCACGACTACCCGGACCAGCGCCGCAGCACCGCCGAACGTGATCTCTTCGTCCTCTCCGGGGGTGCGGCGCTGCAGTCACTGCAGGTCGTCCTGGCCGCCCACGGGGTCGGTACCGCCTGGATCAGCTCCACCGCGTTCTGCCCGGAGGTGGTGCGCGCCGAGTTGGAGCTCCCGGCGACGTGGGCCCCGATCGGTGCGGTCGCCGCCGGGTTCCCCGAGGATCCCCCACCCCCCCGCGAGCCGGCCGATCCCACCGGGTTCCTGCGCACCTACTGAACCCCGGCGAGACGCCGACGGTGCCGAGCGGATCCGCGCGCAACGCCGTCCGGGACCCCGGGGACGACGGGATACCCTCGCCGGGGCCCGACCGACGAACTGCCGAGGTGCTGCTGTGGCCGAACGCGAACGGCTTACGAACAAGGAACGGCGCGAGCAGGCCCGCGCCGAGCGCAAGCGGCGGGAAGCCGAGGCCCAGCAGGCGCGCAAGCGCGGCGCGTGGCGGAACGGGCTGATCACCTTCGTGATCGTCGCGGTCGTCGCCGCCGTCGTGCTCCAGGCGTTCACCGGACGGCCCGACACGATCGACGACACCATCCTGGTCTCGGCCACCGCAGTCGAGGACGCCCGGGACGCCGCCGGGTGCGACTACCTCGCCCTCGAGGCTCCCCTCGAGGACCGCACCCACGTCGACAACCCGAACCAGATCAACCCGGACGTCGAGTACACCGACACGCGCCCGACCCATTCGGGGCCCCACACCGGCAGCGTCCACCCGGTGACCTCGGCGGCGAGCAGCCAGATCGACGAGGTGTCGACGACGCACAACCTCGAGCACGGCTCGATCATCGTGTGGTGGGACCCGGACCAGGCCGACTCCTCGGACGTCTCGGCGCTCGGTGACTGGGCCGAGGAGCTCAACGCCAACGGGTTCCGGCGCAGCGACGCCGGGGTCGGGATCATGTCCTCGCCGTACGAGGACCCCGGGATCGCCTCGGGGAAGTCGTACGCCTTCCGTGCCTGGGGCGCGGCGATGGACTGCGACACCTGGGACGAGGAGGTCGCCTACGCCTTCGTCCTCGACCACTTCGGCACCAACGGCATCGCCCCCGAGCAGACGCTGGCCGGGTTCCCCACCGAGGTCCTGCAGTACGACGACGGGGACGCCGATGACGGCGACGCCGATGACGGCGACGGGGACACGGACGGCGCCGACGCCGACGAACCGGATCAGGGCGACGACGCCTGACGTCGGCGCCACCAGCCGCGTACCCAGGCCCGCCAGGGCGTCGGCCTCGCCCACTCCTCGATGACCTCGGTGGCGGTGCGCTGCTGGCGGTCACGGAGCCAACCCCGCCGGCGGACCGCGCCGACCAGCAGCGGCAGGCGCCGCACCCCGGCGACCAACCCGCCCGGCGAGGTCGCCGCGAGCTCGAGGGTCTTGAGCACGCCCACGCCCAGGTACGCCGGGGTGTGCCGTGGGGCGATCCGGTCACAGGTCACCGTCACCAGCAGGTGGTTCGACCAGTTCAGGGCCTCCACCCACGGGGTTCGGCGTGGACCCGAGCCACCCCGTTCGTGCACCGCCGTCGCGGCCGGTTCGTACCACGCGCACCACCCGCGCCGCCGGGACCGCCAGTCGAGCTCGACGTCGTCGAAGTACGCGACGAGGTCCTCGGTGAGCACCTCGCCGTTCGGCCAGGTGACGTCGTCGAGCATCGCCCGCCGGTGCAGCACGCACGCCCCCGAGGCGCCGAACACCTCACCGGCCGGGGTGAGGTCGGCGTCGGGTCTCCCTCCTTCCCCACGGTTGCGCACGATCCGTGACGTCGTCAGCTCGTGGCCGGTGGTGTCGACCACCGCCGGTCGGCGCCCGTCGGCGGGCCGCAGCAGCCGCGGCTGCACGCTGCCACGGAGCGGGTCGGCGGCCAGGGCGGCGACGCAGTGCGCCACCAGGTCCCGATCGGCGACGACGTCCGGGTTCACCAACAGGACGGCCTCGACGTCGTCGGCGAGCTCCGCGAGCGCGTCGTTCACCCCCCCGCAGAACCCTCGGTTGGTGTCGCGGGCCAACAGCCGGACCGGCGTCGCCCGGCCGCCGGCGGCGGCCACGACCTCTCGACTGGCGTCCACCGAGGCGTTGTCGACGACCACGACCTCGAACGCCGGGTACGTCTGTCCGGTGAGTGCGGCGAGGCACGCCGGCAGCTGTCCGGCGCTGTTCCACGACACGACGACGGCGGCGACCCGCACCCCTACCCGCGCTCCCGTCGGCGTTCGAGTCGCACCACCGGGATCGAACCCGACGTCGTCGCGTCCAGCAGCTGCCGTGCCGGCCCCTCGGTGACGACCGTGGTCGCCGCCAGGTCCACCACGCCGGCCCCGCCCGGGGCCGGGGCGACGGCGAACCGTGCGGCGTCCGGTCTCACCGCCCAGGCCTCGCGTCCGGAGACGTCCGTCACCGAGACCGACACCCCGTACCGGCCCGCCAGGAGGTGAGCGACGAACCGCACCTCCACCACGGCCTCCTCTCCGGCAGCCAACGGACCGACACCGAGGCCGTGCCAGGCGGTGTGCACCTCGTAGAGGTGACCGCCGTCCCCGCGGTACACCATCGCCCCGATGCTGCACACCTCGACGTCGTACCGGGCCCGCAGGCGGACCCGAAGTCGCAGCGCCGACGACGGGGGGACGTCACCGGCGACCTCGCCGTCCGCGGCGACGAGCTCGGTGGACAGGATCTCCACCCGCCGGTCCGTCCCGGGGGCGGTGACGGGTGGCGCCACGGACTCGGCCACGCGTCGCCGGTACTGCTCGACGCCCTCGGCGACCGGTCCGTCGAACACGAGCCTGCCGCCGTCGAGGACGAGGACGCGGTCGCACATCTGCCGCACCGCGTCGAGGTCGTGGCTGACCAGGATGAACGTCTTGCCGGCGTCGCGGAACTCCTGCATCCGCCGCAGGGAGCGCTGCTGGAACTCGGCGTCACCGACGGCGAGGACCTCGTCGACCAACAGCACGTCCGGGTCGACGGTGACCGCGATCGCGAAGCCCAGCCGCACGTACAACCCGGAGGAGTACGTGCGCACCGCGGTGTCCAGCAGGTGGCGGATCCCCGCGAACTCGACGATCTCGTCGAAGCGTGCGTCGATCTCGGCCCGGGTCAGCCCGAGGATCGCCCCGTTGAGGTAGATGTTCTCCCGGCCGGTGAGGTCACCGTGGAACCCGGCACCGAGCTCGAGGAGTGAGGCGACACGCCCGTTCACCTCGACGCGTCCGGTGTCCGGCGGCAGGATCCTGGCCAGCAGCTTGAGCAGCGTGGACTTCCCCGAACCGTTCTCCCCGATCACGGCGACCGACTCCCCGTGCCCGACGGAGAACGACACGTCCCGGAGCGCGTCGAGCTCGGTGAAAGTGGAACGTCGCCACCGAACCAGTCGGTCGCGCAGGCCGTGGGGACGCTCCCGGTACAGGCGGAAGCACTCGGAGACCCCCTCGACGACGATCGCCGGCCGCTGGGGGTCGAGACCGCCACCGACTCGACGCCGGGCGGGACGCTCACGCAAGGCTCACACCTCCTTGGCGAAGGTACGTGCCCGACGCTGGAACACCACGCCGCCGATCACCAGCATCCCCACCGCCCACGCCCCCGCCGCCGCGAGCGTGGTGACCCCGGCCCATGCCGGGGCATGGGTGACCAACCCGTCGGGGCCCTGGGTCACCGGCCCGTACATCCCGGCGCGGAACGCCTCGACGAACCACGTCGCCGGGTTGAGCTGCACCACCGTCTGCACCAGACGCTGCAGCCACACCGCGTGACCGTCGAGGGCGAACCCCACCAGGGCCAGCGGGTAGATCACCGGGGTGGCGTAGAACCACACCTGGAAGATCACCACGAACAGCTCCTGCAGGTCGCGGAACACCACGTTCACCCCCGCGAAGAGCATCGCGAGTCCGGCGGTGAACACCGTCAGCAGCACGATCGCGACCAGCGTCGCCGGCAGGTGCGTGAGCACACCGATCCCGCGGGTCGCGACGAGGTAGGGGCTGACGACCGCGAGGGCCAGCAACAGGTGCACCAACTGCGCCAGCACGTGGGCGAGCGGCAGGACCTCCCGGGGGAAGTACACCTTCTTGACGAGCTCGCCGTTCCCGACGATGGAGTGCAGTGCCCCCTGGCAGGAGTTCTGGACGAACTGCCACAGCAGGTACCCCGAGACGAAGAACGCCGGGTAGGCGACGACGTCGATCGGTGCCAGCAGGGTGAACACGAGGCTGAACACCAGGGTCATCAGCACCGGGGTGAGCATCGACCACAGGAACCCGAGTGCCGAGTTGCGGTAGCGGACCTTGAGCTCCTTCCGGACCAGTTCGACGAGGAGCTGGCGGGCACCGACGAGTTCGGCGAACCGCCCGGTGCCGGTGCGCGCCGTACGCTCGCCACCTCCACGACCCGGCACCTCGGTGGCCACGTCACACCTCTCGAATCCCTGGTCCTGCGGGGCGGCGCACCACCGGGA
>SLDB01000214.1 GCA_007125475.1 Nitriliruptoraceae bacterium
CGCTTCTCGCTCCTGCTCGACCAGCACTACCAGCTCGTGCACTGGCGAAGGGCGAACACGGACCTCAACTACCGACGGTTCTTCGACATCAACGCGCTCGGGGGCCTACGGACCGAGGATCGTGCGGTCTTCGACGACGTCCATGCGCGCGTGCGTCCGCTCATCGACGAGGGTCTGGTCGACGGTGTACGCGTCGACCATCCAGACGGACTGGCCGACCCGACCGGTTACCTCGAACGCCTGCGCCGCACGGTGGGACCGGCGTGGATCGTCACCGAGAAGATCCTGGTCGACGACGAGCGGCTCCCACGGGACTGGCCGGTCGACGGCACGGTCGGCTACGAGTTCTCCCGCCTGGTCGGTGGCCTGTTCGTGCACCGTCGCGGCCGACAGGCCCTCGGAGACCTGCACGACCGTCTCGTCGGCCGGGCCACCGACTACGAGGAGGTCGTCGAGACCGCCCGCCGCATGGTGATCGAGCACCTGTTCCCCGCCGAGTTCAGCCAGTTGCTCGACCTCCTCCGCGACGTCGCCGAGGAAGCCGGTGTGGTCGTCGACGACGTCGAGCTGCACGAGACGCTGCGGGAGATCCTCACCGCCTACCCGGTCTACCGCACCTACGTCCGGCCGGATCAGGGCACGATCGCCCCCGCCGACCGGGAGATCATCGAGGCGACCGCTGCCCGGGTGCGCGCCCGGCTCCCCGAGCTCTCCGACGCGATCGACCTCGTCCGCGAAGTGCTCCTCCTCGAGCAGGGAGGCAGGCACACCGCCGAGTTCGTCGTCCGCCTGCAGCAGTTGACGGGCCCCGTGATGGCCAAGGGGGTCGAGGACACCGCCTTCTACCGTCACGTACCCTTCGTCGCGGCGAACGAGGTCGGCGGCTCCCCGCACGACCCGGAGACCACCCTCGCGTCGTTCCACGCGGCGAACCGCCTCCGACAGCGGGACGCGCCGGCATCGATGCTGACCACCTCGACGCACGACGCCAAGCGGAGCGAGGACGTGCGTGCCCGCCTCAGCGTGCTCACTCAGATCCCGGACCTGTGGGCCCGCACGGTGGAGGAATGGTGCGAGCTCGCCCGGCCCCACCACGGCCGGCACGGCCCGTCCCCCGAACACGAGCTGCTCACCTACCAGAGCCTGGTCGGGGCATGGCCGATCGACGCCGACCGCATCGCCGCCTACCTGGTGAAAGCAGCGCGCGAGGGCAAGGAGCGAACCGGCTGGCTCGCCCCAGACGAGCTGTACGAGGCGGATCTGACGTCGTTCGCGCACGGCCTGCTCGCCGACACGACGTTCCGGTCGAGCCTCGAGCGATTCCTCGCCGAGATCCTCGAGCCCGGCCGGCTCACCGCGCTCTCCCAGACCCTGCTGAAGCTCACCTCCCCCGGTGTCCCGGACGTGTACCAGGGAAGTGAGGTGTGGAACCTCTCCCTGGTGGATCCGGACAACCGGCGTCCCGTGGACTTCGGCGTGCGGCACCGGATGCTCGCCGACCTCGGCGACAAGCCTCACCCCGTCGAGGTCCTGGCCGGCATCGAGCACGGATTGCCGAAACTCTGGGTCACCCGTCAGGCGCTCCGGCTGCGGCGCCAGCTCCCCCGTCCGTTCGGCCGAGAGGGCACCTACGAGCCGATCCACGCCGAGGGCGAGCGCCAGGACCACGTCGTGGCGTTCCTCCGCGGCACCGAGGTGCTCACGATCGCGCCCCGCCTCGTGACGGCGTTGGGACGCCGATTCGCGTCGTGGGACTGGGGTGACACCGGGCTGCCGGTGCCGGCGGGACGCTGGCGGTGCGTCCTCAGCGAACACGTCGTCGAGGCCGACGGGGGCGTGATCCCCCTGCACGATCTCCTCGACGTCTTCCCGACGGGCCTGTTCGTCCGCCAGCGGCGGGAACCGTGAGCGATCAGCCCTCGGATGCCCTCCGCGCCGCACCCGCGGACGCCTGGGGGGTCGTGCCCGCCTACGAGGACGCCTCCCACGCCTGGGTGACGGTGCCTCAACGGACCCGCGACCGGATGATCGAGGCGATGGGCAGAGACCCCGGGGCTCCACCTCCCGAACCGACCGCCGCGCCGCTGTTCGTGCGGACCGGCAGACCCGTCGACGTCGACGGCGTCCGTGAGGTGACCCTCGAGACGGGTGAGTCGATCCCCGTCCGGGGACGCCTGCCATCCGACCTTCCGTCCGGCTACCACGAGCTTCGTGGCGACGACGGCGAGCGCCTCCTCGTCGTCTCGCCCGGACGTTGCCAACCGGTGACGACCACCCCCTCCTGGGGCTGGGCGGTGCAGCTCTACGCGCTGCGGTCACGGGCGAGCTGGGGGGTCGGTGACCTCGCCGACCTCCGGGAGCTCGGACGTGAGGCACACGCTGCCGGTGCCCGGTCGTTGCTCGTCAACCCCCTCGACGCAGTGACCCCGGTGCGCCCCCGGGAGCCCAGCCCCTACTTCCCGACCTCGAGACGGTTCCTGGACCCCCTCTACCTGCGGATCGAGGAGGTTGACGGGATCGAGGTGGTCGACGACCTCGAACGGACCGCGGCCGCGGCCAGGGAGGCGTCGACGACCGGGCTCATCGACCGGGAGACGGTGATCGACGCCAAGCTCGAGGTCCTCGAGGCCGTCTGGCGGGGCTCCCGGCAGGCTGGACGGGAGCCCGGCTTCCTCGCGTTCCTCACCGAACGCGGGTCCGAGCTGTCGCGCTTCTCGACGTTCTGCTCACTGGCCGAGCACTTCGGTGGTGGTTGGCGTTCGTGGCCCGACGCCTACCGGCACCCGGACGCCCCGGCGGTCGCCGCCCACGCACGCGGGCACGCCGA
Source organism: Nitriliruptoraceae bacterium (assembly GCA_007125475.1). GTDB lineage: Bacteria > Actinomycetota > Nitriliruptoria > Nitriliruptorales > Nitriliruptoraceae > SLDB01. The sequence goes on from SLDB01000214.1 coordinate 2,828, forward strand.
CCGCATCCGCTTCACCGCGTGGCTGCAGTGGCTCTGCGACCGGCAGCTGGCGACCGCCGCGGCTCAGATCGGCCTCGTCGGCGACCTGCCGATCGGTGTCGACCCCGACGGTGCCGACGCCTGGGAGTTCCAGGACGTCCTCGCCGACGGGGTGAGCATCGGCGCTCCACCCGACGAGCTCGCACCCAGCGGCCAGGACTGGGGTCTGCCGGCGTTCGTTCCCTCCCGGCTGCGGGCCGACGGGTACCGGCCGCTGATCAGCACGTTCCGGGCGGCGATGCGGCACATGGCCGGCCTGCGCATCGACCACGTCCTCGGGCTCTTCCGGCTGTTCTGGGTCCCCACGGACGGTACGGCCGGCGAAGGCGCCTACGTCCGCATGCCGCACCGCGAACTCCTCGACCTCCTCGCGCTCGAGTCGCAGCGTGCGGGCACGTTCGTCATCGGAGAGGACCTCGGAACCGTCGAGGAAGGGGTGCGCGAGGAACTCGCCGACCGCGACATCCTCCGGACCCGGGTCTGGTGGTTCGAGACCGAACGCCAAGATTCCTGGGATCCCGGAGCCGTGGCGACGGTGTCGACGCACGACCTCCCCACGATCGCCGGCGTCTGGTCAGGCGCGGACGAAGATGCCCAACGTCGGATCGGGCTGACGCCCGACCCGCGCTGGTACCTCGACCTGCGACGGCGACTGGCCGACGTCGCCGGGGTCGGGCTCGACGCCCCGGTCGGCGAGGTGATCGCCGGCGTGCACCGTTGGGTGGCCGCGACACCGTGCGTACTGGTGCTGGCCCAGCTCGACGACGCCGTGGCGGCCGAGGACCGGGTCAACGTTCCCGGGACCGACCGTGTCCAGCGACCGGCGAATTGGTCGGTACCGCTGCCGGTCTGGCGTGAGGACCTCCGTGAGCATCCGGGCGTGCGGGCGGTGGCAGACGTGCTGAACGCGGTTCGTGGTCCCCACGCACGTGCCACCACGGGCACGGCACCTGACGGTCGTCGGTGACCGCGGCGATCACACCGTCCGGTTCTCCCACTCGCCGGAACCGTGGAACGCCGCGAGGTTCCGCCGGAACAGCGCGATCCACCGCTCGCCGTACCGGGGGCCGGTCCCGCCGATGTGCGGGGTGAGCACCAGCGTCGGGATGTCCCACAGCGGCGAGTCGGTCGGCAGCGGCTCGGCCTCGAAGACATCCAGCCCGGCGCCGTGCAGCCGACGCTCGCGCAGCGCCTCGGCGAGGGCGTCCTCGTCGACGACCGAGCCCCGCCCGACGTTGATCACCACGCCCCGGCCCAGCGCCTCGAGGACCTCCCGGTCGATGACGTGCCGGGTGGCCTCACCGCCGGGGAGGACACTGATCAGCACCTCGGCTTCGCGGCAGGCCTGCAGCAGGGACTCGGGGTCACGGACGTCGTCGACGACGCCGTCGTAGGCCGCAGGGTCGCGTTTGATCCCGATCACCCGCATCCCGAACGCCTGCGCCCGCACGGCGATCTCCTCACCGATCGTGCCGAGCCCGAGGACGACGGCCGTCGCGCCGTACACCTCCAACCGCGAGGGGCGTTGCACCCACTGGTGCTCCACCGCGGCCCGGGTGGCCTGGCCGATCCGGCGGGTGCACCCCAGCAGCAGCGCCATGGCGTGCTCGGCGACCGGGACCGCGTTCACCCCGCGGGCGCTGGTCACCACGACGCCGTCGTCCGCCAACGCCGCCAACGGGTACTGGTCGGTGCCGGCGCTCACACTCGCCACCCACCGCAGCGACGGGGTGTGGAAGCGGTCCTGCCAGCGGAACGTGACCAGCACCTCGCCGCCGGCCGCCATCGCCTCGGCGACACCGTCGGAGTCGTCCGGCGCGATGACCTCGATCCCGTCGACCCCGTCGAGGGCGGACAACTCCTCGGGGACCCCCTGCGGCATCAGCGGATGCAACACGACCTGCACGCGACCCTCCTGTGGTGACACCGGACGACCGCGGCGGTCGACAACGGCGCCGACACCGTCGCCGATGTGCGTCGACGTCAGCCGCGCACCCTAGGCCACCGCGGGAGGTCGCCGACGGCGCGACCGATCACCCCGCAGCGACCTCGTCGCGGCTGGGGACGTCCGCCGGAGGCAGCCCCACCGGCGGCCGCGCGGGGCGCCAGGCGGTGCGCAGGGCGACCGGCAGGTGCGCGACCTCGTTCCAGCGGTCCATCACCAGGTCCCCGTCGACCCGACCGGAGGCGCGGTCCACCTCGCCGTAGACGACGAACTCGGTGACCGAGGCGTTCGCGACCGACCCCAGCAGTGGGGGCGGGAACCCCATCAGTCGATGGGTGCCGTGCCAGATCGGCCCGCCGTGGGTGACCGCGATCGTCACGTCACCGACGTCGGTCTCCGCGAGCAGGCGGAGGAACACCGGGGTGACCCGGTCGGCGAGCCGGGAGGCGGTCTCCCCGCCGACCTCCCCGATGACGTCCTCACCACCGGTCCATCGCTGCCAGCGTTCGGCCTCCTCGACGCGGACGTCGCGCCTCAGGCGCCGTTCCCACGACCCGAAGCTCCGTTCGCGCAGCCCGGCGTCGGCGGTGACCTCCGTGCCGAGCGCCTCGATGAGGGGGGCGACGGTCTCCATCGTGCGCTGCAGGTCGGAGCTGACCAGCCTCGCCTCCGGGTACGCCGCCGCGAGCGCCGTCGCCGCCGCCTCGGCCTGGGCGTGACCCGTCGGTGACAGGCCGTTGCACGCCTGCCCCTGCATCCGGCCCTCGGCGTTCCACAGCGACTCGCCGTGCCGGACCAGTACCAACCGTCGCATCTAGGCGCTCCCCTCGACGTCCTCCGCCCCGCGCGCGGCGACGCTCGTCACCGGCTCGATCGCCTCACCGGTGTGCACGTCACGGCGGGGGACGTCGCCCCACAGCCGCTCCAACGCGTAGAAGTCGCGCTGCTCGTGGGTGAACAGGTGACACACCAGATCACCGTAGTCGAGGAGGACCCACCCCGACTCGGCGGTGCCCTCACGGCGCAACGGACGTCGCCCCTGCTCGCGGAGCCGTTCCTCGATCCGGTCCGCGGTCGCCTTCAGCTGCCGGTCGCTGCCGGCGCTGGCGAGGAGGAAGACGTCGACGAGTGCCAGCAACTCGGCGACGTCGAGGATCATCAGATCGGTGGCGCGGACGTCGTCGGCGGCGGCGGCGGCGTTGACGGCGAGCGCCACCGCCTCGTCGGTTGCGGGCACGTACACCTCTCGGGTCCATGGGGTACGGAACGCTGCTCAGGGAACCACAGCGGGGCCCTCGGCGCGAGGCGCCGATGCTCACACGGTGGCGTACAGGCCCCGGGCGGCGATGTGGTCGGCGACCGCCGGGGGGGTGAGGTACCGCACGGCCTCACCGCGGGCCACCCGCCGGCGCAACGCCGTCGAGGAGACGTCGATGCCGGGGACCTCCAGGTGGCCGAGCCCCGGTCGTTCGACCCGGGCGTAGCCGGGACGGTCGACGCAGACGAGCTCGGCCAGCGACTCGACCTCGGCGATGCGCTCCCAGTCGTCCAGCGAGGCCGCGGCGTCGGCACCGACCACGAACACCCAGTGGACCCCGGGATCCTCGGTGTGCAGCTCGGCGAGGGTGTCAGCGGTGTACGTCGGACCCCGCCGATGCAGCTCACGGGCGTCGACGGTGAGGTACGGGTCGTCGCCGACCGCCAGGCGGGCCATCTCGACACGGTCGGCGGCGGTCGCCGACGTCGACTTCATCCACGGGTCCGACGCCACCAACAGGCGGACCTCGTCGAGGTCCCACCCGATGCGTGCGCACTCGGCGGCGACGAGGTGGCCCAGGTGCGGCGGATCGAACGTCCCGCCGAGGAGGCCGACACGCCGATCGCTGCCGGGCGTCGCTGCCGCGCTCACGCGATCCGTTCCACGAACGCGGCGAGCTGTCGCAGGTTGCGGACCTCGACCATCTCCTCGACGTACCGGCCGTAGTTGGCGGCGATGGAGTCGCCGGTGTCCCAGAACTGGATCGGTTCGGGGTTGAGCCAGAACACCTGCCGTGACCGGCGTTGCAGGTCCTGCAGCACCCAGCTGTTCGCCTGGCGGTAGTTGTTCCGGGCGTCGCCGAGGACCAGGACCGTCGAGCGCGGCGTGAGGTCGGCGGCGTGCTCGGCGTGGAAACGTTCCAGGGAGTGGCCGTAGTCCGAGTGTCCGTCGAGCCACACCAGCTCGGCCTCCGACATCATCCGTCGCATCGCCTCGGCGGTGTCCCCGGCCTCGAACAGCGCGGTGACCTCGTCGAGGGTGTCGATGAACGCGAACGAGCGGACCTTGGAGAACTGCTCCTGCAGGGCGTGCACCAGCATGAGCGTGAACCGCGCGAACGAGGCCACCGACCCGGAGACGTCACAGATCACGAACAGCTCGGGCTTGTGCGGACGACGTGGACGGAACGACGGTTCGAACGGCACCCCGCCGGTCGACAGCGATCGCCGGACGGTGCGGCGCACGTCGAGGCGGCCGTCCTTGCCGTGCTTGCGCTTCACCGCGACCCGGGTCGCCAGACGCCGGGCCAGCGGACGGATCTGGGCCCGCAACTGCGCCTGCTCCTCGGTCGAGAGATGGAAGAGGTCGAGCTCCTCGACCGGGGTGCGGGTCATCCGGTCGGCGACCTTCTCCACCCCACGCTGCGCCGCGGCGCGACGGCGGATCTCGGCCTCGACCTCCTGCTGGAAGCTGCGCAGGCGTGCCTCGAACTCGTCCCGGAACAACCGCTCCTCGAGGGGGGTGACCGGGTTGTCGCGGTCGTCCTGGACGGTGTTCATCAGGTCACGCAGCAGCTGCTGGACGTCGACGGCCCGGAACACCCGGTATTGGAAGTAGGACACCCCGCCGTCACGGCCCTCGACCCGGCCGAACTCGTCCACGGCGATCCGGGCCAACTCGCGGATCGCGTCGTCCCCGCCCTCGGCCAGGGTCCGCAACAGTTCGGCGAGGTAGGCGTCGTGGTCGACCTCCTCGCCCGGCTCGTCGGTGACCGCCGGGGTGTCGTCGTCCGGGGTCGGCCGCGCCGGGAAGTACACGTCGAAGAGGTCGTCGAACGAACGACGGTGGGTCTGCGTGGTGATCGTCACCGCGGCGAGCGCCTCGCGCAGCTGCTCCCGCTCGAGGAGGTCGAGGTGGGGCAGCGTCCGGAAGGCGTCGATCGCCTCCGACTGGGTCGCGCCGAGGCCGGCGCGCCGGAGCGCGGCCACGAAATCCAGGACGCGCTGCAGCACGCCGTTCACCGGGGGCCGCCCCTCGGCGAGGACGGCGGCGGTTCGCTCCGACATCGGTGCTCCCTTGCGTGGTGTTGCACGGTACCCGTACCGGTGGCCACCCCGCCGGGCGTGGGGACCCGGGTCAACGTTCGAACGTCAACCCGACCGTGGTCTCCTCGACGTCGAGGAGCACCGTGAGGCGGTCGTCGCCGACGACGACGTCGGTGAGGGCCACGTCGGCGAGTGGATCGAGGACCTCGTGGACCTCGTCGACGATCCCCCCGCGGCGGACACGCAAGCCGAGGAGGTCGGTGTCGGTGTCGCCGACACCACGTACCCGTCCGTCAGCCACCGCGATCCGGACCACGCTCGTCGCCGCCTCGCCGCCGTCCGCGTCGGCGGCGTCGTCGGTTTCGTCGGCGTCGTCGACGAACCTCACCACGACCTCGCCGCCGCGGACGCCGAGGACCTCGGCGGACCGGGGGACCTCCCCGAGGACGGCATCGAGGTCGTCGGTCCCCAGCACCCAGCGCGTACCGCCGTCGTCACGGTCGACGGCGGTGACCACCGGTGCCTCCTCGGCGCGGCTGGCCCGCCGGGCCGTGACGACCACGTCACCCGTCAGCGCGGCGGTGACCCGCTCGCCCTGCACCCCGGCGGGTGCGGTCGGGAGCTCGAGACCGGCGTTCCAGACCTGTCCGCGCACCGGGTCGCGGAGCTGCAACTCGGCGTCCGAGCCGTCCTCGTCGGTGCGCAGCAGCAGCAGCTCGCCGTCACCAGCCGAGAGGTGGAACGCCAGCGGGGAGCCGACGACGGCGGTCTCGACGCACGTCAACGCCTCGAGACCGTCCCCGAGTGGCTGCAGGGCATCGACCTGCCCGGTGAGCTCGTTCACCAGCGCCAGCGCGTACAGCACGCCACCATCGCCGACGACGGCGGCGTCGTCGAACCCTGCCCCGGTGTGCACGTCGGCGCCGTCCGACGTGAGCACGAGGACCTCACCACCGAGGACGGCCGTACCACCGTCGGTGTCGGCGAGGGCGTCGGAGCCGGCGGCCTCGACGGCACCGGTGAGCGGTCCGAACCGGTCGGCGAGGTGATCGGCCGCCTCGCCGAGGGCCCCGCTGAGGTCGGTGCCCAGGGTTCGCGCCTGTCGTTCGGTCGCCGTCAGCGGGATCGGATCGATGCGCTCGCACACCGGACGGGCGAACAGCGCCGAGCTCACCGCTCCGACGAGGACGAGGAGGATCACGGCCGACGCGGCGAGAGCCAGCACGCGCCGATCGGCGGCGAGGAGCTCGTCGCGCCCCGGCACCCCCGAACGGGAGGAGGCGTTCATCGGAAGGTCACCACCCTGCCGGTTGGGCGGTCAATTCATCTCGGGGCGTGGCGGGAGCTTGAGGTGCCCGTTCGCCTTCTCCACGTCCTGCTGGTACTTCAGCAGCACGTTCATCGTCGAGCGGGCGGTGACCTCGTCGACGGAGTCGAAACCCAGGGCCAACAGCGTCTGTGCCCAGTCGAGGGTCTCCGAGATCGACGGCGGCTTCTTGAGCTCGAGTTGCCGCAACGAGCGGACGATCCGCACCAGCTGGTCGGCGAGGTGCTCCGGGGCTTCGGGTACCCGGGAGAGCACGATCTCCTTCTCCCGTTCCACGCTGGGGTAGTCCAGGTAGAGGTACAGGCACCGCCGCTTCAACGCCTCGGAGAGCTCCCGGGTGTTGTTGGAGGTGAGGACGACGAACGGGTGGTGCGCACCGGTCACCGTCCCGAGCTCGGGGATGGTGACCTGGAAGTCCGAGAGGATCTCCAACAGCAGGGCCTCGAACTCGAAATCGACCTTGTCGACCTCGTCGATGAGGAGCACCGTGCGCTGCGAGCTCCGCAGTGCACGCAGCAGCGGACGTTCCAGGAGGTAGTCCTCACCGAACAGGTCGTCCTCGACGTCGTCCCACGCTTCACCGCCGTCGGCGTCACCGCCGCGGGCGTGCGTGATGCGCAGCAGCTGCTTCTTGTAGTTCCACTCGTACAACGCCTTGGCCTCGTCGAGGCCCTCGTAGCACTGCAGGCGGACGAGCTCGGCGCTGCGGGCGTCGGCGATCGCCTTGGCGAGCTCGGTCTTGCCGACACCGGCCGGGCCCTCGACGAGGATCGGCTTGTGCAGGCGCTCGGCGAGGTAGACCACGGTCTCGATCGCGTCGTCGCCGAGGTACCCGGCGGTCCGGAGGCGCTCGGCGACGTCGACGACGCCGGTGAACTCGCCCCGGGACGGCTCGTGCTCGTCGGCTGGCACCGGTGGGACTCCTCGCGGCGTCGACGCACGCGACGCACACCGGCCAGGCTACGCCACCACCCGCACCACGACCCAACCCGACCCAACCCGGCCCGGCCCCCGGGCACGCCCGGCGGGCACGCTCCCTCGGCGATGTGCGCGGAGATCCGTGCGCGGAGACCGTCGGCGGCTCACCCGTGGGTCGCCAGGTGTCCGAGGACCTCGGTCAGGACGGTGTCCACGAACCCGACGGGGAGGTCGTGGCCCATACCCTCGATGATGCACAACCGGGCGCCGTCGACCGCCTCGGCCGTCGCGACGCCACCGGAGACGTCGATGAGCGGATCGACGGAGCCGTGCAGCACGAGGGTGGGTGCTCGGACGGCGGCGAGGCGACCGGTGCGGTCCCCGTCACGGCGGATCGCGGTGAGCTGGCGCGCCGTGCCCTGCGGGTGGATCCCCCGCGCGAACACGGCCGTGGCCCGGGCCCTGACGCGGACCGGGTCGTGGTGGCCCGGCGACCCGACGGCACGCGCGACGTCGTCGGCGTGCGCGAGGTAGTCGGCGAACCGGGTCGGGGTCGCGGAGCGCAGCACCCACGACACCCGGTGGTGGGGGGCGCCGACGCCGGTGGCTCCCGTCGTCGACATCAGACTGGTCAGGGTGCGCCCCCGCGGGGCGTGCGAGACGGCGAGGTGCTGGGCCACCATCCCGCCCATCGACATCCCGAGGACGTCGACCTCGGGGAGGTCGAAGGCGTCGAGGACACCGACGAGGTCAGACGCGAGGTCAGCGAGCCCGTACGGCGCCAGCGGGTGGCCGTCATCGCCACGCGGGAGGTCGGCGACGTCCCCGGCGAGCACCGTCGAACGGCCGACGTCACGGTTGTCGACGGTGAGGGTGCGCCGGCCGGCGGCGTGCACCCCGGCGATCAATTCCGGGGGCCAGGTGATGCGCTGGGCACCGAGACCCGACACCAACAGCAGGACGGGGGCGCCGTCGGGCCCGTCGAGGTGGGTGTCGAGCGTGACCTCCCCGACATCGACACGACGCCCGACCAGGGGTCCGCCGACGTGCGCGAGGACGGCGTCGTCGAGTTCGTCGATCCTCACCTCGCCGCCCACCTCACCTTCGGTTCACCCGCGCCGTCGGGCACACGCTACTGACCGCCCCGGTAGTGTCGAACCACCGGGCGGGTCGGTACCCGTGCGCCGCGCCCACCGGGAACCGACCGGGCACGAGGGCCTCCGGTGACGACAGGGAGTTGACGATGCGCGCCATTCAGATCCGCAGCACCGGAGGGCCGGAGGTCCTCGAAGTCGCCGACGCCCCGGTCCCCGAGCCCGGCCCCGGCGAGGTCGCCGTGGAGGTCGCCGCGGCCGGCGTGAACTTCATCGACACCTACCACCGCTCCGGGCTGTACCCGCTCGACCTGCCGGCTGGGATCGGCCTCGAAGGTGCCGGTGTCGTCCGCGCCGTCGGCGACGGGGTGACCAAGCGCCGGATCGGTGACCACGTCGCCTGGGCCAGTGCCCGCGGGTCCTACGCCGAGCAGGTCGCCGTCCCCGTCGACGCCACCGTGGCCGTCCCCGAGGGGGTCGACCTCGAGGTGGCGGCGGCGCTGATGCTGCAGGGGATGACGGCGCACTACCTCAGCCACTCCACGACCCGCCTCGACGGCGAGGACACCGTGCTGGTGTACGCCGCCGCCGGCGGTGTGGGACGCCTATTGGTGCAACTGGCGAAGCGCCGGGGCGCGCGGGTGCTCGCGTGCACCTCGACCGAGGAGAAGGCTGAGGCGGTCCGGGCGCTGGGAGCCGACGAGATCGTGTTCTACCGCGACGTCGACGTCCCCCAGGTCGTCCGCGAGCTCACCGACGGAGCCGGGGTGGACGTCGTCTACGACTCGGTCGGCGCCGCGACGTTCGCGTCCTCGCTGCGGAGCCTGCGCACCCGCGGCCTGCTGGTGCTGTTCGGCAACTCCTCCGGGCCGGTCCCGCCACTCGACCCGTTGGAGCTCGGCAAGCACGGGGGGCTCTACCTCACCCGCCCGTCGCTGGCCCACTACACCCAGACCCCCGACGAGCTCGAGTGGCGGGCCCACGCCCTCTTCGAACTCGTGCGCAGCGACGGGCTCGAGGTGAACATCCACGCCCGGTACCCGCTGTCGCAGGCCGCCGAGGCGCACACCGACCTGGAGTCGGGGACGACCTCCGGCAAGCTGCTGCTCATCCCGTGAACGCAGGCGGCGACACCCCGGCGATCCGGGCCGCCGAGGCGCTGGGGATCGCGTTCGAGGTCCGGCGCATCGAACGTCCCCGCGACCTCGCCGACGCCGCCGAGCGCCTCGGGGTCACCCCCGACCGGATCCTGAAGACGATGGTGGTACGGCGCGGCGCCGACGACCACCTCCTCGTCCTCGTCCCGGGGGACCGGAACCTCGACTGGCCGCGGCTGCGCCGGCACCTGGGGGTCTCCCGCCTCTCGATGCCGTCAGCCGACGGCGCACGCGAAGCGACCGGGTACGAACGCGGCACGATCACCCCGTTCGGGGTGACGGTGCCGTGGCCGGTCCTCGTCGACGCGACGGTCCCCGGATCAGGGACGGTCACCGTCGGCGGTGGCGCTCACGGGGTGTCGCTGCGGGTCGACGCCGACGAGCTGATCGCCGTGCTCAGTGCCGACATCGGCGACGTCACCACCCACACCTAGGCCCCTGAGCCCCTAGGCCCACGCCCCGCGTTCGGCCGTCCCCCGACCCTTCGTCCCGTCACGTCGCTCCGCTCTCACGCGCGGACGACGAGGTCGTCGCGGTGGATCACCTCGCGGGCGTACCCGGCGCCG
>SLDB01000265.1 GCA_007125475.1 Nitriliruptoraceae bacterium
CCGGCAACCACCCACCGGCACTCACGACCTGCCCCAAGACTTACTAGCCTCACCCGCCACCCGCCCGCCACCCGTCGGGGCGTCCCGGGCGGCCGGGCGACCGGGGCGCCACCACGACGAGCGCAGGGAACGGAGGGGACGTGGGCACCGTCGACGAGAAGGCCATCGTGCGGATCGCCGAGTGGATCGTGGCCGCCGACCGTGTCGTGGCACTGACCGGAGCGGGGGTGTCGACCGGTTCGGGGATCCCCGATTTCCGTGGACCGCAGGGGGTGTGGACCAAGGAGCCCGAGGCGGAGCGCCTCTTCACCTACCAGAACTACGTCGCCGATCCCGAGATCCGCCGGGAGGTGTGGCGACGGCGCCTGGAGAACCCGGCGTTCCACGCGGACCCGAACCCCGCACACCACGCGCTGGTCGCACTCGAACGCGGCGGCCACCTGCACACCGTGATCACGCAGAACATCGACGGGTTGCATCAACGTGCCGGTTCCTCCCCGGACCGGGTCGTCGAGGTCCACGGCACGATCCACGAGGTGACGTGCATCTCGTGCGAGCGTCGACGCCCGTCACCGGAGGTCCTCGAGGAGGTACGTGCCGGCGACCCCGATCCACGGTGCCGGGCATGTGGCGGGATCCAGAAGTCGGCGACGATCTCCTTCGGCCAGTCACTGGATCCGGCGGTGCTGCAGCGGGCCCACGACGCCGCGATCGGCGCCGACGTCTTCCTCGCCCTGGGCTCCTCCCTGGTCGTGCACCCGGTGGCGCTCCTCCCCCGTACCGCGCTCGAGGCCGGTGCCCGACTGGTGGTGGTCAACCAGGGTGAGACGCCCTACGACGACCGGGCCGACGTCGTCCTCGGCGACGACGTGGGGGAGGTCCTCGAGGCGGTGCGTCGCGAGGTCGAGGGCGAGAACCGCTCGAGCGGCACGAACACGTAGTCGTCCTCGTCGGGCCGGGCGTCCGACACCGGGTGGAGCCGACCACGCGCGTAGCGGAACGTGGCGTAGCCGTCTGCGGTGACGGCGTCGACGACGTCCTGCGCGGTGGCGTCGTAACGGCGCTGATGGACGTCGTCGGCCTCGGCGACGACCACCGGCCGGTGACGGCGCAGCACCTCACGGCCGCCGGCGAGGACGGCGAGCTCGGCTCCCTCCACGTCGCACTTGAGGACATCGACACGGGACAGTGCGAGCTCGTCGACCAGGTCGTCGAGGGTGCGTACCTCGACGTCGACACGCCGCGCCGGCAGGCGCGCGAACGCGGCCACGGCGTGGCGGTGCCGGCTCGTTCCCGGGAGGTGGGCGCGGGTGGGGACGAACGGGATGCGCATCGGCTCCTCCCCGACGCCGTCGGCGAGAGCGACCTGCACCAGGGAGACCCGCCGGCGCACCCCGGTGACCCGCACCAGCCCGCGCAGCAGGCGTAACGACCCGGGGCGCGGCTCGACGCCGATCACGCGGCCGTGGGGACCGACGCGGACCGCCATCACCACCAGGTGCACCCCGCCGGCGGCGCCGACATCGATGCAGACGTCACCCCGGCGCACGATACGAGCCAGCAGGAAGAGTTCCTTCTCGAGGAACGGCACCCGGTCGACGAGTCGTTCCACGAGTGAGGGTCCGGTCGGAGACCGGACGAATCGTCGCAGCCGCCCGGTGCCGGGTGCGAGTGGCTCGGCGCCGCTCACGTCAACGACGCCAGCGCATCCTCGATCGGTTCCTCGCCGGCGAGCACACCGAACACCGCTCCGACGAGGTCGTCGCGCTCCAGGCACGACGCCAACACCGCGGCGACGTCGGCCCGGGGGATCTCCCCGCGATCAGGGATCTGGGGAACCCCGACCCGGATCCGCCCGGTCGGCGCGTCGTAGGTGAGTCGGCCCGGCCGCACGACTGTGGCGTCGAGGCCGCTGGCCCACAACAGCCGCTCACGGGCGTGCATCGCGGCCAGGTAGTGCCGCATCTCCTCGGGGCCGGCCAGCGGGTCCTCGGCCCGGTTCGATGACAGCAGCACGTACCGCCGCACGCCGTGTTCGAGGCAGGCGTCGAAGCTGCGCACCGCGCCGTGCAGGTCGACCCGCAAGGTGGCGTCGGCGCCGGTGGCCGAGCCGGAACCTGCGCAGAACGCGACGGCGTCGACCCCCTCGAACACCCCGTCGAGGTCCCCTTCCAGGTCGCCGTGCACCGGTTCGGCACCGGCCTCGGCGAGGTCCGTGGCCTGCTCGGGGTCACGGATCATCCCCCGGACGCGGTGGCCGCGGGTGACGAGTTCGTCGACGAGGGCACGACCCGTGCCCTTCGAGGCGCCGATCACCAGGACGTGCATGTGCTGCCTCCACTGGGCGTGTCGATGTCGAAGACGTCAGTGTCCTACGTGGCCTGCCGGGGTCCGACGTCCCTCACCCTGGCGGGGTGGGGTGGCGTGTGTCGTGAACCGGCCTGCACGCCGCCACCGTAGGCGGCGGCGTGGCTACGCTGCCACGGTGTCCCTGGCACATCAGGCTGGATGCGACCACCCACGCGTTCGGCGCGAGCGCCCGTAGCTCAGCTGGACAGAGCAGGGGACTTCTAATCCTCAGGTCGCAGGTTCGAACCCTGCCGGGCGCGCCCCCGCACACCGACCGGAGGAGACCGTATGAGCCTCGAAGCCACCCGTGTCCTGGTTCTCGCCGCGGACCTGTTCGAGGACTCCGAGCTGCTGTACCCGCTTCTGCGCCTCCGCGAGGAGGGCGCCGAGGTCACCGTCGCCACCCCGGACGGTGGCCCGGTGCACGGCAAGAAGGGCCACGGCCCGGTCCCGGCCGACGCCTCGATCGAGGCGGTGGCCGCCGACGACTTCGCCGCGGTGGTGATCCCGGGAGGGTTCGCCCCCGACGCGCTGCGCAAGTCCGACGAGGCCCTCGCCCTGGTCCGGGCGTTCGACGCCGCTGCGAAACCGATCGCGTTCATCTGCCACGCCGGCTGGGTGCCGATCTCGGCCGGGATCATCGACGGGCGGCGGGCGACGAGCGTGGCCACGATCCGCGACGACATGGTGAACGCCGGGTGCGTGTGGGAGGACTCCGAGGTCGTCGTCGACGGCAACCTCATCTCGTCGCGTCACCCCGGTGACCTCGGCCCGTGGCTGCGCACCATCATCACCGCCCTGGGCGGCCGGGTGAGCTGACCGCTCCGGTCGACGGCGGCGTGAGCCGACCCGTCCGGGCGTTCGACAGGCGGGATCGGGGTGCCAGTGGCGAAGCGTCGCAGGGGTCCGCACACCGGCACCGATGAGGTCCTGCCGGCGCCTCGGCTGACCCGGGTGTGGCGGCGGTTCCGGCGACTTCCGCTGTGGGTGCAGCTGGTGCTGTGGCTCCTGCTGTGGCCGTTCGTCGGGGCGCTGTGGCTGCTGTCGCCGCCGGAGCGCACCCCCGGTCGAGTCGTGGCGGCGATCCCGCTGTTGGTTCTGGGGGTCCCGCTGTGGGCGGCGATCTGGACCGCCACCCCGCCGGACGGGTCGCCGCCGGGAGCCGAGGCACCCGGCGACCACCGACCCGCCGACGGCGATGACCCTGACGCCGGAGCCCCCGACGGGGACGACACCGGGGACGACACCGGCGACGCCCCGACCGATGACCCC
>SLDB01000237.1 GCA_007125475.1 Nitriliruptoraceae bacterium
AGACCCCGTCAGGCCCACCACAGCCGACGTGGGAGGGGTTTTCGTTGACGCACGGCCCGGGGAGACGTACGGTCAATCGCGAATTCTTCGCGTTCACCGTTCGTTCAACAGCACGGCCTGTGCTCCGGCCCTTGGCGCAGCTTTCCACAGGGATGCCGCGCGGTCCGGAGCACACGTGTCTCGTCCGGCAATCTCCGCGCTCGACCACTCGTCGGTGTTCCGCCCGGACGGGCCTGACGGTGCCTACCGGGGCGGGTCTCAGGACCCGGCCACGCCCGAGGTCGTCGCCGCAGACGGTCGCACGCCGCGATCAGGCGGCGTTCGTCGTGCTCACGAGCCGGATGGTCGGACTCGTGCGTGGCAACGGCCGCCGGATCCCGGGCGACGCCTCGCGTTCCGAAGCGGCGCCTCCGATCGTTCTCTGCCGAGGCGCCTGAGGCCGCCATCCACTTCACACCTCGACGGGACAGCGCCGGACGAGGTCCCTGAACGCCGCTCGCCGAATCGGTGATCGCCGGGCTCAACCCGCACGACCCCCCAACACGCAGCGGAGCCGCCATGATGCACACGTCACCGGGAACGGCGAGGCGGCCGTCGGCCGGCTTGCTTCGCCACCTCACGATCATCGCGCTGGTCGTCTTCCTCGCCATGCAGGTGGGTGGTGCGGCGTCGTTCGCACAGGAACATCCGATCGACCTGAGAACCGCCGACAGCTTCGCGGTGCTCGCCGGTTCGACGATCACCAACACCGGACCGACCACCATCACCGGCGACGTCGGACTCCACCCGGGCACCGCGGTCACGGGTTTCGCGTCCGTGACGTTGCACGGCGAGCAACACATCGACGACGCCGTCGCCGAGCAGGCCAAGGTCGATCTGGTCACGGCCTACGACGAGGCCGCCGGTCGCACCCCCGTCACCACCGTGGCGACCGAGCTCGGTGGTCAGGAACTGACCGGTGGCGTGTACGACTCGGCGGACGGCACGTTCCAGATCACCGGGACCCTCACCCTCGACGCGGAGGGCGTCGCGGACACCGTGTGGGTGTTCCAGACAGCCAGCACACTGATCACCGCGACCGACAGTGACGTCAACCTCGTCAACGGCGCCGATCCCTGCAATGTCTACTGGCAGGTCGGTAGCGACGCGACCCTCGGGACGAACTCCGCCCTGGCCGGGACCGTCATGGCGCTGTCCTCGATCACGCTCACCACGGGAGCGTCGGTCCAGGGCCGGGTCCTTGCACGCAACGCCGCAGTCACGATGGACACCAACACCATCACCAACGCCGGGTGCACGACGCCTGTCGCCGACGACGACACCACGGACGAGGATGCGCCGGTCGATGACACCCCGGTCGAGGATGCGCCGGTCGAGGACACCCCGGTCGAGAACGGTGCACCCACCGAGGAGGACGACGAGGCCCCGAGTGAGGACACCCCGACCGGTGAGGGCACCCCGACGGGTGATGACACCCCGACTGGTGGTGACACCCCGACTGGCGGTGACACTCCGTCCGGTGGCGACACGACCAGCCAGATCGTGGAGGTCCCTGCCGGATCGGTTGCTGCTGGAGGTGGAGGTAGCGATGCCTCCACCAGCGGTCTGTGGTTCCTCGTGGCCGGTGGGTTCGTACTCCTGGCGGGCGGCGGCGCGGCGGGCGTGATCACCCGGCGCCGTACCGGGGCTTGACGATGCGCGGGCGCCAGCGCGGTGCGGGCCGGGGGTGGACGAGGCATGGGCTGTTGCTGGTCATGGTGCTGGGCGCGGCGATCTTCATCTCCCCCCGCCGGCGGCGGCACGGTGGGCGTGATCGCCCGGCCCCGCGTCGGGGCTCGACGATGCGCGGACGCCGGCGCGTCGCACGTCGGTTGCCGACGAGGCAGCGGCTGGTACTGGTCATAGCGGTCAGCGCGGCGATGCTCGTCGCACCGTTCGGTCCGGGTGACGGCGTGGAGGCGCCGTCCTCTGCGCAGGACCGACCCGAGATGCCGCTGTCGATCGGCGTGGACGGTCTGCCACCGCTCGCATCGACTCCCGGTCCCGCGCAGGACGTGGTCGCCCCACCTGCGCGCCCGGCCGTCGAGGCTCCGTCAGGAGTCGAGGCAACCGACCCGGCCACAGCGCGGACGATGCCCGCAGCCGCACCGGTCCGTCTGCAGGTCCCAGCCATCGGGGTCGATTCCGAGTTGGATGAGCTCGGCCTGCAGACCGACGGGACCTTGGAGGTCCCCTCGAGCGGGTTCCCGGCCGGCTGGTACACCGGTGCGCCGACACCGGGGGAGCTCGGACCGGCGATCATCGCCGGGCACGTCGATTGGAGCGGACGACCCGGCGTCTTCTTCCACCTGCGAGAGCTCGTTGCCGGTGATGACATCACGATCACCCGGCAGGACGGCACCACGGCACGGTTCCGCGTCACGCATGTGGAGCAGTACGTCAAGGACGCCTTCCCCACCGAGGCGGTGTACGGCGATCTCGACCATGCGGGGCTGCGCCTGATCACGTGTGGGGGGAGCTTCAACCGGCAGATGCGCAGCTACGACGACAACCTCGTCGTCTTCGCCGAACTCGTCGACGGCGACGCGGCGGGCTGACCAGCCCTGCCGCTGCGGGACGCTCGGCTGCCACCTGGTCCCGATCTCCCGCGCGCGGTCTACGCTGACGTCGCCTCGCGTTCGGCGTCCTGCAGGAACCCGGTGAGCAGCTCCCCGCACCGTCGGGGGTGTTCGAACCACAGGCCGTGTCCGCCTGGCAGGACCTCGAGGCGTCCCCGGGGCAGCAGCTGCACCGCCCACGCGCCGGCCTCGGGTGACTGGACCTTGTCGTCCTCGCCCCACAGCAGCAGCGTCGGTGTCCGGCAGGCCGTCAGCTCGGCCTCGGTGAACTGCAGGTGCGGGTGAGGGGTGCGCCACCGGCACAGATCCAGGGTGGCCATGGTGGGTGCGGCCAGCGCGGTGGCGGCGCCCAGCGCGTCGAACAGGGCCTTCGGTGCGCCGGCGACCGACCCGGCTCCACCGATCGTCGCCAGCATCCGGCGGGTCATCCCCGCCGAGGGCGGCCGGGCGATCGCCGCCATGCGGTGGCCGAGCCGGGTGCTGCTCAGCGCCATCGGCACCGGCATCAGCGCGCCCGGAAGCGAGATCGCCGGGGCGGTGACGAGCGCCGCGGCGGTGAGGCGTCCGGGGCGCTCGATCGCGTGGCGCAGGGTGAACCAGCCTCCCAGCGAGGCGCCGATCAGCGCCGCGCGTTCGAGCCCGAGGGCGTCGAGGACCGAGCCGACGAAGGCCACCTGGTGGCTGGGGAGGTCGACGCCCCGGTAGTCGAAGGGGTCGGCCAGCCCGCAGCCGGGCAGATCGACGAGGTGCAACGCACGTCCGGGCAGGTGCGCGAGCAGCGGTGCCCACACCGTCGAGGTGAGCGCGCCGCCGTGGAACAGCACCGTCGGCACGCCTGAACCCACCCGCACGACCCGCGTCGTCAGTGGCGGATCCGCGGTGACCAGCGGCTCCGAGACGGCATCGACGCCGTAGGCGGCGAAGGCGTCGACCTCCGCGGCCTGCAGCCGCGCGCGCTGCTCCTGACGAGTGCGTGCGCTCCCGGCCACGACCGCCCCCT
>SLDB01000297.1 GCA_007125475.1 Nitriliruptoraceae bacterium
CACGGGTGACCTCTGACGTCACCTCGGGGACCTCGGCCTGCGAGGTGACCTCGTCGACATCGGCGGGAACGGGGCGGGTCTGCGACACGGTCACGGTCCTTGCGGCGGCATCGGAGGACGGGGGCCAGTGTGCACCACCGGCACCGATGCCGCTTCACACCGGCCCGGCGCGCTCAGGCCAGGCGCGCTCAGGCCAGGCGCGCCCAGGCCAGGCGCGCTCAGGCCAGGCGGGACACCGCCAGACGCTGCGCCGCCATCCGGACCGGCTCGTCGCGCAGTTCGGCGAGTTCGTCGAGGAACTCGCTGCGTGGCACGTCCACCGCACCGAGCCTGCGCAGATGGTCGGTGGTGAGCTGGACGTCGATCAGCCGGCCGCCGGCGGCGACGAACCGGGTGACGAGGTCGACCAGGGCGACCTTCGAGGCGTCGGTTCGACGGTGGAACATCGACTCCCCGGTGAACACCGCCCCGACCTGCACCCCGTACACGCCCCCGACGAGCTCGTCGCCGTCCCACACCTCGAGGCTGTGGGCCCAACCCAGCTCGTGCAGCCGCGCGTAGGCACGAGCCAACTCGGAGGTGATCCACGTCCCCTCCTCCCCCCGGTCGGCCCCGCACGCCGCGACGACGTCGGTGAACGCGGAGTCGACCGTCGTCTCCCAGCCACAGCGCCGGAAGGTCCGGACCAGGCTGCGCGAGACGTGCAGGCGTCCGAGCGGGATCACCCCCCGCGGATCCGGGGAGAACCACGGCGTCGGCAACCCCGGGTGCGGCCACGGGAAGATCCCTCGGCGGTAGGCGTCGACCAGGGTCGAGGGTGAGAGGTCGGCACCGATCCCGACGACGCCGTCCTCGTCGGCGTCCTGCGGATCCGGGAGCAACCAGATCGTCGGGGGGACACGTCGCGGCCGGCGGGTCGGCTCGTCGAGAGAGCCGACCTCATCGCCGTCGGGGAGGCCGTCAGCGGCCCCACCGCCGGCCATGTGACCTGCTTCGGCGATCACGGTCCCCCTCACGCACGACGATCCCACAGCCCCGGCGGCGCACGGTAGCGCCGCGAGGCGTCGGTGCCCGAGGTGGCACCGGCCGTCCCCGAGGTGGCGGCACCCCGAGGTGGCGGCACCCCAAGATGGCGGCGCGACGGTGGAGGACCGCGCCGAACCTGAGGGGCGTGGCGCTACGGTGCCGCGCGACCCGGAACCGGGAGGACACCCCCTGCGCCTGCACCTGGTGGACGGCACCTACGAACTGTTCCGCGCTCACCACGCACCGGGGCCGACCCGAACCGACCCGGCCGGGCGCGACGTCAAGGCCACCGTCGGGGTGGTCTCCACACTCCTTCGGCTGCTGCACGACGATGACGAAGCCGTCACCCACCTCGCCGTCGCGTTCGACCACCCGATCACCAGCTGGCGCAACCGCGAGCTCGCCTCGTACAAGGACGGAGCCGACACCGATCCCGCCCTGCTCGCCCAGTTCGACCGCGTCGAGGACGCCGTCGCCGCGCTCGGAGTCACGGTGTGGCCGCAGGACGAGTACGAAGCCGACGACGTCCTCGCCTCCGCCGCGCTGCGCTACTCCCCCGACGTCGACGAGGTCCGGATCCTCACCCCGGACAAGGACCTCGCCCAGGTCGTCGGCGATCGTGTCGTCCAGGTCGACCGTGCCCGTGGACGGGTCCTGGACGCCGAGGCGGTGCGTGAGCGGATGGGGGTGGCGCCGGAGAGCGTCCCCGACCTGCTGGCGCTCACCGGTGACGCCGCCGACGGGATCCCCGGAATCCCCGGTTTCGGTGCGAAGACCGCGGCGACGCTGCTGGCGCGCTACCCCCACCTCGAGGACATCCCCGCCGACCCGGCCGAGTGGGACGTCACCGTCCGGGGCGCGGCCCGCCTCGGTGAGCGACTGCAGGCCGAACGTGACCGGGCGTTGGCCTACCGGCGCCTGACCCGGCTGGTGACGGACCTCGAACTCCCCGACGACGTCGAGGTGCTGCGCTTCGACGGTGTGCCGCGTGAGCGCTACCTGGCCTGGTGTGACGAGGTCGGGGTGAACCAGCTCCGGGATCGGCCCCGACGGTGGGCGTGAACGGCGTTCCCGACGACGACGGCCTGGCCCGCAGCTCGACCCTGGTGGCGACCGGGATCCTGTTGTCACGGATCTCCGGGTTGGTGCGCGAATCGGCCACCGGGGCGTTCCTGGGAACCGGCCCCGCCGCCGACGCGTTCCGTGCGGCGCTGCGGATCCCGAACCTGCTGCAGAACCTCCTGGGTGAAGGCGTGCTCTCGGCGGCGTTCATCCCCGTCTACAGCCGCGCCCTGGCCGAGGAACGCGACGACGACGCCGGGCGGCTCGCCGGGGCGGTGGCCGCGTTCATCCTGGCGGTCACCACCGTGGTGGTCGTCCTCGCGGTGACGTTCGCCCACCCCATCACCCGGGTGCTCACCCCCGGGTTCACCCCCGGGACCCCGCGGTTCGAGCTCACGGTCACCCTGGTGCGGATCGTCACCCCCGGGGTCGGGTTCCTCGTCCTGAGTGCCTGGTGCCTGGGGATCCTCAACTCGCACCGTCGCTTCTTCCTCTCCTACGTCGCCCCGGTGCTGTGGAACGCCGCGATCGTCGCCGCCGTCACCGCCGGGGCGCTCGCCGGGCTCACCGAGATCGGGCTGGCCCGCTCGCTGGCCGTCGGGGCGTTGATCGGCTCGGTGCTGCAGTTCGGCGTGCAGCTGCCGACCGTACGTCGACTGGTCGGGCCGTTGCGGCTGCGGCCCGACCTCGACGCCCCGGGGATGCGCACGGTGCTGCGGCGGTTCACCGAGGTCGTCGCCGGCCGTGGCAGCATCCAGATCGCCGGGTACCTCGACCTCGTCGTCGCCTCGCTGCTGGCGGCCGGGGCGTTCGCCGCCGTCGGCTACGCCCAGGTCCTCTACCTGTTGCCGATCAGCCTGTTCGGGATGAGCGTCGCCGCCGCGGAGCTCCCCACGCTCTCGACGATGGATCACACCGACCGCCGGGCGGTGACCACGCGCCTGGACGCCGGGATGGGGCGGGTCGCGTTCTTCGTCCTCCCGACGACGGCGGTGTTCCTCGTCGCCGGGGACCGGATCACCGCCACGATCTACCAGGGCTTGCGGTTCACCGCCGACGACGCCGCCCAGGTCGGGCTCGTCCTCGCCGTCTACGCCCTCGGTCTGGTGGCCGCCACCAGCACACGGTTGTTGCAGTCGGCGCTGTACGGGGTCGGTGACACCCGCGGGCCGGCGGTGATCTCAGCGGTCCGGGTCGCGGTCGGGCTCGCGGTGGCGTTGGCGGTGATCTTCCCCCTCGACGCCTACCAGATCACCGCCGACGGCATCCGGCGCGTCGCCGTCCCCACCTGGGGGATCACCGAGGTGGCGGCACGCACCGCTGACAGCGGGATGCACCGGCTGGGGCCGGCCGGGCTCGCACTCGGCGCCGCGGTCGGCGCCTGGCTCGAGTACGCCCTGCTGCGACGGCGGGTGTCGACGACGTTCGGGGCGGTACGTCTCGGTGGGGGGCACCGGTCGCGGTTGGTGGTCGCGGCGCTCGGTGCGGCCGCCGCAGGGCTCCTCGCCCGCTCGGCGATG
>SLDB01000285.1 GCA_007125475.1 Nitriliruptoraceae bacterium
CGCCACGGTGCGGTCACGGGGTCGGCCCTACCGGTCGCTCAGGCGGCCGCGAGGCGGTCGACCTCCCGGGCGAGGTCCACGTCGCGGGTGGTGATCCCGCCGACGTCGTGGGAGGTGAGCCGCACCGTCACCGACGAGTAGACGTTGCACAGCTC
This sequence comes from Nitriliruptoraceae bacterium, assembly GCA_007125475.1. Lineage (GTDB taxonomy): Bacteria > Actinomycetota > Nitriliruptoria > Nitriliruptorales > Nitriliruptoraceae > SLDB01. The sequence goes on from SLDB01000285.1 coordinate 156, forward strand.
GGGGTGGTGGTCGGCGGCCTCGGCCGCGTCGGCGATGCGGTCGATGAACGCGATCGCCGCGCGGAAGTCGTCGAACCGGAACTCGCGTTCGAGCACGTCGCCGTCGCGGTGCCAGCCGTCGAGTTCCTCGAGTGCGGCGCGGATCTGCGGGTCGTCCAAACGGTCCGTCATACCTGCGTGGATACCAGCCGACGGCGCCGACGTCCACCGCCGACGTCCATCGTCAGCGTGCCCCGCACGGGCCGGGACGCGTATCGTCGACACCACCGACCCGGAGGAATCGACCATCTGCGGCCGTTACCTGGTGTATTCGTCGGTGGACCGGCTCACCGAGCGGTTCGCGGTCGACGAGGTGCACACCGAGCCCCTCGGCGAGCGTTACAACATCGCCCCGACCACCCCGGTGTACGCGATCCGCCAGGCCGAGGGCACCCGCCGGCTCGGCACGTTGCGTTGGGGGTTCGTCGCGCCGTGGGCCGACCGGAGTCGCCGGCGCCCGGAACCGATCAACGCCCGGCTGGAGACCGCCGCCGACTCCCGCCTGTTCGGACCCAGCGTCGCAAGCCGCCGCTGTCTCCTCCCGGCCGACGGCTTCTACGAGTGGCACCGCCCCGAAGGTTCGGCACCCAAGCAGCCCTACCTGCTGGCTCCCGACGACGGTGCCCCGATCGCGTTCGCCGGGATCTGGTCGTCGTGGCGGGATCGGGGTGACCCCGACGCCACCCCGCTGTACTCGACCGCGATCCTCACCACCGAGGCGCAGGGGGAGATCACCGCCATCCACCACCGCATGCCGGTGATCCTGCCGCCGGCGCTGTGGGAGCCGTGGCTCACCGCCGAGCCCGACGAGATCGACCATGTCCTGACCGAGGTGCGCTCGCTGCCGGCCCCCGGGCTCACCGCCACCCCGATCTCCACCCGGGTGAACAACGCGCGCAACGACGACCCCGGCCTCCTCGAGCCGCTGGTCGAGTGACGGCCCCGGCTCAGCCCCCGCTCGTGCCGGCCAGGGCCGCAACCAGCTCGTCGACGTCGTCGAGGGTGCCCAGGTCCTCGACGAGGTCGATGACGTGCTGCGCGGCGGCGGCGCCGATCCGCGGAGTCGCCAGGGACCGGAACTTCTCGGCGACGTCGGCCATCGGCATCCCGCCGCGCCCCCAGTGCCCGGGCGGGAGCTCATCGGCGGTGGTGTGGCACGCCCCCGACGTGGTCTCGATCGAGACCCACGCGGACCGGGACTGGGGATCCTCGGCGTCCTTGGCGGGGTCGCGCACGACCTCGATCCGGGAACGCAGCCGGGCCACGGCCTCGTCGTCGAGGGCGGACGGGTCGTGGGCGTCGTCGTGGCCGAGCCGGCCGCTCACCATCGCCAGCGCGAGCATGTCCTGCAGGCAGATCCCCGGGATCACCACCGCGTCGACCTTGTCGGCCGAGTTGGTGGTCATCCCGACGCGCACCCGGGCGACGTCGCCGGCCGCGATCCCGTACGCCGCCATCAACCCCAGCGACAACGCGATCGGGGCCTGCACCGCGTACCCGGCGGAGAAGTACTTGAACCCGTTGTCCAGGACGTGGTCGTGGTCGCGGATGCGGGCCAGGAGGCCGGTGAGGTCGACCTCGTCGTGCCACCAGCTGTCGGCGAACCCGTTCCTCGCCTCGAACACGGTCGGGTTGGTGCGCAACCCGGCTGCCGCCAGCCGCACGGCGGTGAGCCCGGAGGCTGCCGCCTGCCCCTGGGCGTAGGCCTTCGCCAGGTGCGAGGCCTCGTCGACGAACCCTTCCGGGAACGCGGCGCCGGTCGGGGCGATCCCCAGCGCGGCCCGTGTGGCGTCCTCGTCGAGGCCGGCGAGCCACGCTCCGGCCGCCGCGGCGCCCACCGCGATGAACCCGCTGCCGTGCAGGTGCCGGGGGGGACGGCGCATCGCATGGCCTCCCCCGAACGCCTCCAGCAGCCCGCACCCGACGTCGAACGACAACCCCACACCGGCGATCAGCTCGGCACCGGTGGCGCCGTGCGATTCGGCCGCCGCCAGCGCCGCGGCGACCGAGATCGCCGCCGGGTGGGCCGAGACGCGGTGCACCCCGTCGAGTTCGTCGGCGTGCGCCGCGGTGCCGTTGGCCAGCGCCGCCAGCGGCGCGGGTGCACGCAACCGGGCACCGATCACGGTCGCCTCTTGAGCTCCACCGAAGGACTCCACATACCGGCTCGCCACCCGGCCGGCCGGGAGCGTGCCGCCCAGGAGCATGCACCCGAGGGTGTCGAGGACGACCCGGCGGGTGTGATCGACCACCGGTGCCGTGATCTCGGTCGACCGCACCGACGAGACGTACGCCGCCAGCTGGTCGGTGACGGGGGTGCGCGGCTCGACGGAGGTCATCAGCGTCCTGGCGTCGTGATCTTCATCGGATCGGTGATCGTCACCGGGCGCGGTCGTCACCTAGACCCGTGCCCGTCGGTCGAGGACGTCGCCGGGGACCCCTTCGATGCTCGGAGGCCGCTCGGTGACCAGGAGTTCGTGGATGTGCTGCGTGGCGTCGAGCAACGAGGCCACATGATCGTCGAGGACCTCGGTCATCCGCACCGCCGGTCCCCGGACCGACAGCGCACCGACGAGCGATCCGGTGCTGTCGCGGAAACCGGCGGCGATCCCCATGAACCCGGTGGACAAGGGGAGTTTCCGGTTCACGCAGTACCCCGTCTCGCGCACCTCGGCGAGGTCGGCGAACAGCCCTTCCCACGTGAACCCGTCGGTCGGCTCCTCGCCACGGACGATCTCGCGGACGCGCGGTTCGGGGAGGTCGGCGAGGAACACCTTCCCCATGCTGGTGTGGTGCATCGGCCGCCGCTGGTGCATCGGGGCGGCGTAGCGGATGCGCTGCGGCGACTCGATCTGGTCGACGTAGACGACCGTGGTGCCGACCGGCACCCCGAGCACGATCGTCTCCTGGGTGTCCTCGTTGAGCTGCTCGCGGACCTTCCGCGTCAGCTCGGTGAGTGGTTGGCGCCGTGAGGCGGTGAGGACCATCCCCAACCCGGGTCCGACGAGGTACCTGCCGGCGCGCTCGACGAGGTAACCGACCGCGACCAGCCCCGAGATGAGGCTGTGCAGCGAGCTCTTCGGTGCCTCGAGGCGCTCGGCGAGGTGCGTGAGGGTGACCCCGTCGTCCGACTCGGCCGCCAGTTCGAGGATCCCGTCGACGCGGTCGACGGCGCGATGATGCTTCATCGTCCCCTCCTGTCGTCCGAAGCCTGCCGGTGGCCGCTCCCGCCCTCCGGAGGCCTCCGAGAACGGGGTGCTCAGCCCTACGAACCCGATCGGAGGTCGGTGGTTGACGCCTCCGTCGCGCTGTGGTTGTGTTTCCGATCGTGAACGTTAGTTCATAATTGGGAACAGCGTATGCCGAGGAGAGCGGTGCACGCGACCGGGAGAGC
>SLDB01000003.1 GCA_007125475.1 Nitriliruptoraceae bacterium
CGGCCGCCTGGTGCGACGTGATGCACCTCGAGCAGCCGTTCCGCAAGCTGGGCCGCCTCTCACCGCACAACGCCGCCCTCGGCTGCCGCCGGCACCACCGCAGCTTCGACCGTGGCCGGCTCGAACTGAGCTGGGCCGGCGGCCGGCCGAAGTTGCGCCCGCCTACCCGGGGGCCCATCCGACAAGCGGTCTCGGCCGCCGGGGCAGCACCGACCATCACCCCGCGTGCACCCTGGGACCACCGTGTCACCGAAGAGACCAGCCCCGTGGACCTTCCCGCGGCCGGACGGTACGCCCACCGCCGGTTCGGCGATGCCGGCGGGAGCGGAAGCGGCATCGCCAACGAACAGCGTGGCCACTACACCTACCGGCACCGACGACGATGGAGATCGCCACATCCCTCGCCCTGCGCGACGTCAGACTGCGCACCGGCTTCCGGGCTAACGTCACCTCTGGGGATCGGGGGTGAACATGAGCCCTGTGTCGCATCGGCGACTCGTCGTGATGATCGTGGCCGGGTTCCTCGTGTTCTCCTACGCCTGGATCTTCGCCACCGCGACGATCGTGGAACCGATCGCCGAAGTCACGGGCTTGCCGACGGTGGCGGTCGAGGTCGGGAAGGGCCTCGTCTTCGTCACGCTCGCCGCGCTCCTCCTCGCGGTGTCGTTGAACTGGTACGCACGCACACTCCAATCCAGTGAGCAGCGCTGGCTCCAACTCGCCGAGAACACCCGGGAAGGCATCTTCGTCGTACGCCTCGGGGAGGTCTCCGAGTTCGTCTTCATCAACGCCGCCCTCGCCCGAATGACCGGATACCCGGAGTCGGCGTTCCGTGCCGATCCGCGCCTGCCGTTTCGCATCGTCCGGGCTGACGATCACCCGAAGCTGCGACAGATCTACGCGGCCCCGCTGGAACAGCAGTGGCCGGTTCGATTCGGGATCGTCAGAGCCGACGGAGAACTACGGTGGGTCCGCCTCTCGGCCTCCGTCATCCGGACGGCCTCACAGGAGGCTGTCCTTCAAGGGCTCGTGGTCGACGTCTCCGAAGATCAGGCACGGGAAGACGCGCTCCAGGACGCCGTCGCCGCCCAACGATCCGCAACCGCCCAACTGCAGGCCACCGATCGGGCCAAGCAGGCGTTTCTGACCGCTGTCTCCCACGAACTGCGAACCCCTCTCACCGTCGTCGCCGGGATGGCCGAAACCCTGCTGCGACACGGCTCCCGCCTCACCGAAGACGAACGCGCCAAAGCCGAAACCGCCCTCACCGAACACAGCAAGCGACTGAGGCGCACCCTCGACGAACTCCTGGACATCGACCGTCTGGAGCGCGGCGCGATGCCCTTTGCTCCCACCACGGTCGACCTCGCGCAGATCGTGCGTGACACCGTGGCCGCCAGCCCGGTCGCTGAACGCACCCACGTCACCACCCCGAGCCAGCTGACGGCCCGTGCCGATCCGGTGCAGATCGAGCGAATCCTGACGAACATCCTCGACAACGCGCATCGCTACGCCCCCGACGCCGCGATCGAGGTACGACTTACCGCACCGCAGGACTGCTGGCGACTGCAGGTCTCCGATCACGGCCCCGGTGTCCCCGAAGACGAATGCGCCAGGATCTTCGAGCCCTTCTACCGACTCGACGAACGGCACCCGACCCCCGGCACCGGTGTCGGGCTCGCACTCGTCGCCGAGTTCGCCGCCATCCACGGCGGCACCGCCCACGCGAGCGTTGACGACGGGTTGACGATCACGGTCGAAGCACCGCGGGACGGTCCACAGCTTCCAGACACACCGGTGGACGAAGTCGCGTAAGCGATGTGTCCACCAGGCCCCGGCCGGCCGACCCTGCCGAAGGCTGCCGTCGACGACCCCCCCCCCGCCGTCACGATGCCCGAGTCGCCCGGGTGCGCCACGCGTGGGTCACACGCGAGACCCCGCACCTCGTGGCGGACCGCGAGTTGGATCCGGCTCACGACGCCACCAGTGGTCGGCAACCCACCACGGCACGTTCATGACCGCCTCGAGCGGGCCCTGCCGAAACCACCTCATCCATCCGAGCGCGAACACGGCACTGGCCACGGTGAACAGCACGAGGAGTCCCAGCGCGGGACCGAGGGAGGAGCCTGTGGCATCGTCGGGGATCACATGCAACGCCAGGAGGTGGCCGGCGTAGACGGTCAGGGCTACCTGGCCAGTGACCACCAGCGGCCGCGTCAGCCTCGGAAGGGCGTCCGCGGCGAGCAGCGAAGCCCCGAGCACGGCGGCGGCCGTGGCTGTCGAACCGATGATCCAGAGCGGCATCTGACTGTGCGCGGTGTCGGCAGCCAGGTGGGTCCACCCGATGGAACCGGACGGCTCACCCAGGACCGCTAGCGACACCGCGCTGACGACCCACGCCAAGACCGCCATGACACCACCAATGAGGACGAGGCGACTTCGGACCGCCCGGGAGCGGAGATCGCGACGTCCCAACCAGATCCCGAAGGTGAACGGTGCGACCCAGGTGATCAGCGGGTACGGCCCAGAGAAAACGAGGCCGTGCAGTGCCTCGACCGGGGTGTCCGAGAAGACAACCGGTTGACGTGTGTACACCTGGGGCGAACGCATTTGTCCCAGGAGGTAGGCGACGCTGCCGACCGGAACCGCCGCTGCCGCCATTCGGAGGAGCCACCGATCCGGGATCCTCACAAGAACGACCGCGACGAGGAAGAGGACGGCATAGTCCTGCAGGATCACCGCGACTCGGTGGTCGAGCTCCTGCAGCGCCAACCCGAAGGGCAACAGCAGCGCGGCGCGCCACACGAGCTTCCCGACGCCACGCCACCGCGACGTCGTCGGTGCCGAGACCAGCAACGACACACCGACCCCGGCAACGACCACGAACAACACGGATGCCCGACCGTGAGGCAGCGCGTACGCGCGCCCGAGGATCCCCTCACCGGCGGTGGGGCCGACATGCACCGCGAACATCCCGATGATGGCCAGTGCACGGGCGAGGTCGACACCTCGGATCCGACGGAGCCCGATGCCCCGATCGGGTCGAACTTCGTCGAGCCGTTCCCCAGGATGTGGCCGTGGGGGATGTGGCCGTGGGGTCTCCTCCCCCTCACCAGCCCTCGTGGGCCCGACGGTCCCGTGAGCGACGATCGAGCTCGAAGAGCGCACCGGGGCACCGGCGTGCGACGCCTCCGTGGCGTCGTTCCCCGCCGGCTGCCGTGGGGTCGTCTCAGGTGTCGTCGTGCCGTCGCCTTCACTCGCTGCCAGGCAGCGGCATCGGTATCGGTGGGTGCGGCATCGGTAGGCGTGGCATCGGTGGGCGTGGCATCAGTGCATCGGTGGGCGTGGTGCCAGGAACCGACCGTAGGGAGTCCCGTACGTGCCGGCAGTGTCCTTCTGGCCGAGGCTTGTCGAGCGCGTGCAGCGGCCGCCACGTGGCAACGCCTGATGCTCACGGGCGATCGGTGCGCACCGGCCGCTGACGCTCACGGGCGATCGGTCCGCACCAACCGCCGACGCACCCGAACGTCAAGGCCGGACCGCAGGCCATGGCATTGGCCGGCCGGGCCAATCCGCGACCAGACCGCCCCCGCCGCCGGCACACCACTCGGGTGGTGCGCCCCTCCGACCGGGCCCTCCCTCACGCCACCCGTTCCCCGCCCGAACGGGCTGCCACTGTCCACGCTTCCAGGGATACGGTCGAGACATGCCAGTGCCCCATACGAGTGCGATGCCGACCTCTTCGACCACACCGCCGATGTTCGTCGCGGTGAGCCGCGACCGTCGAGGTGGTGCCACCACGACAGCCAGGCGCCACCATGCTCCGGAGCGGACGAGTCGGGGCGACCGACCGGATCGGCGGCGTCGACCGACCCGACTGGCAGCGGGGACCGACCGAGGGGTGGTAGGCGACCACCACGGGACCGGCCGCGGGGTGACAGGTGACCGGCACCGGACCGACCGAGGGGGATAGGAGACCGCAACGGGACCGACCGCGGGGCAGGCGAGCCCGCCTCCCGCCCGGACGGCGCCCGGAGGCAGCCCGGTCTTCCCGACCGATGAGGGACCACCGGTGAGGACGGCGATGACCCTGCGGGACCCCACGTACCTCGTCATCGGTGCCGCGTGCGCGGTGCTGCTGGCGTGCAGCGGAGCGGATCACGACCCGGACGGTGAGCCGGCAGGCCCGGGCGGGGACGACTCCCACGTGGTCTCACCGGACGCCGGCGATGACCGAGCAGTGGCGGACGACGCAACGGACGACGGCGCCGATGACGGCACAGACGACGGCACAGACGACGGCAGCGACGACGGCGACCCCCGTGACCGGCTCGACGTCCCCGATGCCCACGCGGTGAGCGCCGGGCATCCTGATGCGGTCGACGCCGGGATGAGCGTCCTGGAGGACGGCGGCACCGCGGTCGACGCCGCGATCGCCGCCGCGTTCGCCTCGGGGGTAGCCGAGCCGTTCACCTCCGGTCTCGGCGGAGGTGGTGCCGCGATCGTGCTCGAACAGGGCGAAGAGCCTCGCGCCTACGACTACCGAGACGTCGTCGCCGACGACGGTGTGATCCCCGCGACGAACACCGGCGTCCCCGGCTTCGTGGCGGGGATGGAGGCCCTGCACGATCATCACGGGTCACTCGGCTGGGACGAGCTCGTGAGCCCCGCCGTCGGCTTCGCCGAGGAGACGACGACGAGTCCGTTGTTGGCGGAGCGCCTCGCGGCCGACGCGGATGCCCTCCCCGTCGGCGACCTCCCGCACCTGTACCCGGACGGCGCCCCACTCCAGGACGGTGCGCCACTGGTGCAGGACGAGCTCGCCACAACGCTGCGGATCCTGGCCGACGAAGGCCCTCCGGCGTTCTACGAAGGGGCGATCGCCGAATCGCTCACGGCCTACGACGGACTCGATGCGGCTTCGCTCGCCGGCTACGAGGTGCATGCGAGCACGCCGCCGTCGGGTGCTGTCGGCGACGTCGAGGTGATCGGGGCGGCGCCGCCGCTGGGGGGCACGACACTGATCCAGCAGTTGCAGATCGCCGAAGCACTCGGCGTCGCCGAGCAGCCCCCGAACTCCCCGAGAGCGGTGCACCACCTCGCCTCGGCGTGGCGGATCGCCCTCGCCAATCAGCGAGCGGAGCTCGGTGATCCCCGCTTCGTCGACGTCCCCGTCGACGAGCTCGTCGACCCGGACCGCAACGCGGCGATCGCCGAGGCCCTCGACCCGGACAGCGTGCCATCGATCGATCCGGGAGCTCCCGGGGGTGGCCACGCACCGAACACGACCCACATCACCGCCGTGGACTCGTACGGGACGATGGTGTCGATGACGAACACCATCACGAACTTCTGGGGGTCGCGCCAGTACACGGACGGGTTCTTCCTCAACGACCATCTGCGCCGGTTCGAGGGCGGCACCGGTGAGGCGAATCGTCCGGAACCCGGGAAGCTCCCCGTCACCTGGAGTCTGCCGGTGATCATTGCAGACACCGACGGGCGACCCGTTCTCGGCCTCGGCACCCCCGGCGGTGCCCGCATCCCCAACGTCCTGGCCTCGGCGATCACCCGTTGGGGCCTACAGGGCGTCCCACTCGAGGACGTCGTGACCGGCCCGCGGTTCCACGTGCACGGCACCACGATCGAGGTCGAAGCCGAACTGGGTGGGGCACGCGATCAACTGTTGGCCCTCGGATGGAGTGACGTGACCGAGCCGGCCTCGCGACTCCACTTCGGATCGATCCAGGCCCTCGAGATCGACTACGACGACGGGGTGATCCGCGGTGCCAGCGACCCACGCCGCGAAGCCGACCACCGTATCCAGGCGCCCGCACCCCGGTGACGCCTCGCCGACCCTTGGTGGCCGCGGCAACCCCGCATCACGATGACGCCCGCCCGCACCCCCGGTGACACGCGAGCGGCACTCGATGAGCCGGTATCCGCGTCACCGACCCAGCAGTCCCTTCGCGCCGGCGAGCACCGCGAACGGCAACGCCGAACGCGGCTCCCAGGCGATCCGCCACAGCCCGCCGTGCACCGCGCTGGCGGTGAGATCGTGCTCCCCGGAAGCCGAGCCGCCGGCCGGATCTGCGGTGGCGTCCCCGGACCGCAGGTCGTGCACGAGCAACGCGCTCATCACCGCACGACTGGTCTCGGGAGCGAACACCTCGACATCGAAGAGATGCGCACCGCGGTAGGCGGCGGCCAGGAGGCGGTTGTCCATCACCGACCGGGTCATCGTCGCCGGCGCGACGTGGACCGACGAGAAGAAGCCGTCCTGGCGTGCGACGAGACCTCGCCACCGCTGAAGCCGCTTCGCCAGGGCGTAGTTCGGGCCCTGCTGGACGATGAGGCTGTCGGCGATCCCGAGGCTCCGGCCGTCCTCGGTGGTCAGGGTGGTCCGGAAGCGCGGAACGAACGCCCGTCCGCCGCTGAGGGTACGGATCACCACCGCGGCGTTCCCCGACTGCCGGGAACGCGCCATCGCGACGGCCGCTTCCGGGACCGCGAAGACATCGGTCGGGGTGGCGAGGTAGGCCAGGGCAGCCCCGGGGATGCGCCGCTGCAGGTCGACGATCACCGCATCGGCGGCCATCGCCACCCGCGGGAACATCGCTCCACCCGCGTAGGCGTAGTTGCCGATCACCAGACGATCGCCGAACTCGGCGAGCCAGGCGCGGACCGCAGCCGGTTCGGTGACCAGGTCCACCCCCGCGGCGCCATCCGGGCGCACCGGCTCGTGGAGGATGCCGCTGCCCGCCTCGGCGAACCGCCGGAGCCGTGCCCAGACGTCGTCCACCGGGACATCCACGGCGGCGACCGTCGCCCCCCAGGACAGCAGGTGCTTGGTCGGTCCCATCTCGGCGCCTGCGCCGAGGATGCCGAACGTCAACCCCCGCAGGTCCAGCCATTCGGGATGCTCGACGACTCGGCGGATCGCGTCGACGAACGCCGGCTCGACGACCCCCCGGTCAGCCCATGCCGCTGCCTGATCGACGATCCGGCCACCGCGGAGGTCCTCACCCCGGTAGGGCACGACGAGTTCACCCGGGTGGTCGGTCTGGCCGGTGACGGTCCTGGTGCCGAGGTGGGGGGTGGGAGGTTCGGCCACCGCTGCCGAGAGGCTCCGGGATCCCTCGGCATCGACGAACTCGAACCCTTCGTGCAACCGCCGCAGACCGGCCCGGGCGATCGACGAGGCGGCCTGAGCGGACACCGCTGCACGCGCGGTCAACTCACGCAGGTGTCGTGGGTAGTGCCGGCGCCAGTCGCGTTCGCCGTTGATGGCTTCGGCGAGCACCGGGTCGACGTCGACGACCGCTGTCGAGAACACGTCACGCGAGGTCTGCTGCGTGCTGCGCCGACCCTCGACCTCGGGGAACTGGACTCCGGTGTGGGTCGTCATCGCCGCGCTTCGTCGTCGGGGACAGGAGCGGTCGCCGGAACCCGGGATGGGACACGGCCGGTGGCGCCAACCCGGGCCGGAAGGGGATCGTAGGCCCGCCGATGCCGGATGCGGGGATGCCCGGCCGGGCCGGCAGCGGCGTCGGCAGCGACCGCGACAGGCAGCGGCGTCAGCAACCATCGTGACAGGCAGCGGCGTCAGCAACCATCGTGACAGGCAGCGGCGTGACCGCTGGTCCCGGGCTCCTGCGGCGCGATCCACCGGACCGCCTCAGACACCGGTGGTGGGACACAGGCCGGCCCGGACGTCCGCAGCCGTGGACACCCCGCCCCCGGAGGTGTCGACGATCGGTGCGCCAGCCAGTGGCTCGGGGCCGTCAGCAGTATCGTCGAAACGCACGTCACACACCGGTTCGATCTCTTCCCACGCGGAGTCGGGTAGTCCGAGGGCTGAGCCCTCGGCGAGCTCGGCGCGGAGGGCGACCATCGGCTCCGCCTCGGCCAACAACGCCTCGACCTCGTCGCCTTCCGCGTCTTCCGCCTCGGCCAGGACCTCGGCGGCGTTCTCGAAGGCACGAGCGAGACGGACGGTCTGTGCCGCCGCGTCATCGTCGACGAGTTCCGCAGCGACCTGGTCGTAGCCATCCGCCATGTCTCGGTAGGCCGCCGCCATCGTCGCCGGGTCCGGGGGGTCACCGAGCGCCGTCGCTGCGTCGTCGAGCGTGGTGGCGAGCATCTCCACGCCCGCACAGACCCCGGCCTGTTCCTGGTCGCCGCCGCACGCACCGGCGACCAGCACACCGAGCGCGAGCCCGGCCATGGCACCGCGTGACCGCAACCGGGCAGGCCCGGCGCCTCGGCGACGCACCGGCAACCTCGGTGCGTCTACCCGCAGCCATCGAGGTCGCAGGCGGAGCACCCGACGGGTGTCGTGACGGCCTCGCCGGCCCCGGTCACCGGTGCGCAGCGGCATCGGCACGTGCGTTCCCTCCTCGTCGCCGACACGAGGGTGCACCACGGAACCGGCACACGCGATGACCGCATCGAGGTGGCCGCGGTCACGCCCGTACCGCTGCTACCACCGATTGCTGCCACAATGCTCAAGCTCTGCCGCCATCGGACCGAGACCGGGGTGGGGCGGGGACGGAGAGGCCGACGTGACCGAACTGCTCACCGAGCTCGCAGAAGGACGGCGCCGCCTGTTGGCGCGCGCCGACGAACTGACGGCGTTGTGGCAACGTGCCCAGTCCGCAACCGGTTCCCCGGCCCCCGGCGAGGACGATGCCGAGGGGCTGGTCACCGCCGACCTGTCCAGGATCCGCGAAGAACTGCATCGCCGGACGTTCACGATCGGGTTGTTCGGCCTCATCAAGCGGGGAAAGTCCACGCTGCTCAACGCCCTCCTCGGCGCTGAGCTCAGCCCGACCCACGTCACCCCCGAAACGGCCGTCCCCGTGTACGTCGAGTACGGCGACGAACCGCGCGCGGTCGTGCACCTGGTCAACGGAGAACAGCGTGACGTCGCACCCGACGAGGTCGGGGTGTGGACCTCCCAGAAGGAGAACCCCCGCAACCGCCGGGGCGTCACCCATCTTCGATGGACACACCCCAGCGGGATGCTGCGAAACGGTGTGCGGATCGTCGACACCCCCGGCCTCGACGACGCCGACGCCGACGATCTCTACACCCGACGCACCATTCAGGAACTCGAGGCCGCCGACGCCGGGATCCTGGTGTTCCTCTCGCCGCCGACGGTCGGCGCGACCGAGATGGCGTTCCTGCGGGAGGTGACCGCCGCGCAACTGCGCAAGACCCTCCTCGTCGCGAACCTGTACCCCCAGCAGTTCCACGACGAGCTCGCCCGGACGCAGGTCGTCGAGTACGTCCGTCGTCAGGTGTCCCGGGAGAGCGGCCTGAAGATCACCGACGTCGAGATCCATGCGGTGTGCGCCGAGGACGCCTGGCAGGCCCGTCGCGACGGCGACGACGCCCGGTTCGAGCTCACCGGCGGGGCCGGGCTGCTACGTGCCGTCGAGGAGGCGATCGCGGCGAACACCGGCCGTCGGGCCCTGCAGCGGGTCGAAGCCGCGCTCGACCACACGGTCGAGGTCGCTCGAGCCTCGCTGGACCTGCAGGTCCAGGCCCTCGCCGGCCGTCTCGCCTCCGGGCAGCAGGAACAGGTCCGTGAACACAGCCGACGACTCACCAACGCCCGCGACGACGTCGTCGAGAACCGGCTGCGTGACGTGGCCGCGACGCGCACCCAGCTCGACGCCCTGGTCAACGGGTTGTTCCTGCGGACCCGCGCGGCGGTGAAGGAAGCCGTGAGCGTCGCCGAGCTCGAAGGCATCCTCACCCGGTTCAGCCGGGAAGTCGTCGTCACCACCGAGGACGCGTTCCAACAGCTGCACCACCAGCTGATCGCGATCCACGCCGAGAGCACCCGGCAGTTCGACGCCGGCGTGGCGTCGACGCTGCACGAGCTCGGAGCGGTCCGCCCTGGGCTCGGGGTGACCGGGACCGGTCAGCACACCCCGGCAGAGGCGTCGGCGTTGGGTGTGGGGACGAACCTGCAAGGGGCGGCCGTCGGTGGGATCCTCGCCGGTGGTGCCAGCTTCGCGTTGGTGGGTTCGCTGCTCGGCCCGATCGGACTCGTCGTCGGCGCCGTCGTCGGGTGGAGACTCGGCAGTATCGTCCGCGCCGGCCGTGAACTCCGGCCGCTCCGCGCCGAGGTCGATGAACGCATCGTCGAGATCGGCGACGAGGTGCTCGGCGAGTTCGACCGCCGCCTGGACGACCTCGTCGCAGCTGTCCGCACCGCGGCACAGCAGCGCCGGCTCGGGTTCGCCGCAGATCTCCGGGAGCTGCTGGAGATGCTCGAACGGCTCAGCCCGGAGACCGACTCCCGCACCGAGACGCTGGAGGAGCTGCGCGAGATCCTCGCCGAGGTGGAGCGACTCGGTGCCTCGCGTAGCGGCTGACCCGGCTTCGGGGCCCTCGCCTCACCGACCGAGAGCCGCTGATGGAGCGCCGGCGGCAGCGTCGCCCAAGGCAGCGTCGCCGGCAGCGGCGGCAGCGTCGCCTTCGTAGGCGTCGGCCTCGTCCAGGGCGGTCAGGATCGCCTCCGCGAGGCCGCGCGCCGAGTCGCGGGTGAGTTCGACGGCGACCCGGGCCGAGGGTCCCTGGGCGTCGTTCACGAAATCGAGGCTGAGCGCGTGCTCGTAAGGGGCGTGGTAGGGGTGGTCGTAGCCCACGTTGGCGTGATCCAGCGTGAACCAGCCGTTGGCGCCCTTGCCGCTACCTCGGACGGCGGTGCGCATCGCGATGGTGGTGCACATCCTCGCTCCTGTTCGCCGTTCAGCGCAGGGTGCGGTCCAGGAACTCCCAGATCCGCCCCCACCCGTCGACCGCCGCCTCGGCGTGATACGCCGCCGGCCGGTCGTAGTAGAAGAATCCGTGTCCAGCGCCGTCGTAGCGGTGGAACTCGTAGGCCTTGCCGTGATCGGCGAGGACGCGTTCGTGCTCGTCGACCTCCTCGGGGCTCGGGGCGCGGTCCTCGTTGCCGAACAGCCCCAGCAGCGGGCACGGCAGGTCGGAGGTCAGATCGATCGGCGCGACGGGGTAGCGGTCGTTGAGGTCGTCGTCGTCCATCACGATCCGCCCACCCCAGCAGTCGACCACGGCGTCCACATCTCCGCCGTGACACGCCGCCAGGTAGGCGTGCCGGCCCCCCGAACAGGTGCCGAACAACCCCACCCTCCCGTTCGACGTCGGGGCGGCACGGAGCAGCTCGACACAGGCCAGCCCATCGGCGACGACGTCGGCGTCGGCGACATCCCCCTCGGCGCGGACCCGGGCGGCGACGTCGTCGGGATCGCCCTGCCCGAACCGGGCGTAGAGGTCCGGACAGATCGCCGCGTAGCCGTGATACGCGAACCGCCGCGTCGCCTCCCGATACCACTCGTCCCATCCTGGACGGTGATGGAACAGCACCACCGACGGGAACGGCCCGGGCCCCAACGGCCGTGCGTGGTAGGTGTTGATCCACGTCCCGTCCGCGCTGCGCACCGGCACGGTCTCGGCGAGCATCCCCTCGTACGCCCCGGTGTTCGTGGTCCCACTCGTCATCGAACGCCTCCCTGCGAGATCTCCCGTTCCTGGCTCCGGTCGACCGAGCCCCCGGTCAGTGACCAGACCCTGTCCACCTCTCCCGTCCATCCGTCCCATGGCCCGGCGGCTGACACGGTGGGTCGGCTCCCTCGTCCTCTGCTTCGGTGACGGTCCATGGACCCGCCGTCGCCGGCCTTCGAGCCCGTCGGGCCATCGACCCCGCTGACCGCGACCGAGGCTGACCTCGACCGTGGCCGGGCGGGACCGTGGCCGGGTGGGACGCGATGGTGACCCACCGGTCACCGGCAGGCCGAACGTAGCACCGCAGGTTCGTGTCCTACCCTGGAAACGACGATGTCGCTCCCCCTTTTCGATCCGGACCGGATCGCCGCTCACACCCCGCCCGACCGGGACCGCTACATCGACCTGTTGCGCGTCTCGGCGATCCTGCTGGTCGTCCTCGGTCACTGGCTCGCCGGCGTGGTGCGTGTCGACGGAACCGAGGTGACGGTCACCCGGCTGATCGGCGAGGTCCCCGAGACCCAACCGGCGACCTGGCTGTTCCAGGTCATGCCGGTGTTCTTCCTCGTCGGAGGGGCGGTGAACGCCCGGTCGTGGTCGCGTGCCCGAGCCGCCGGGGAGCCGTGGCCGACGTGGGTTCAGCGGCGTGCGCGCCGCCTCCTCGGACCGCTGGTCGCGCTGCTGGCGGTGTGGGCCCCGGTCACGGTCGCCCTGCACGCGGCCGGCCTGCCTCCCGCCTGGGTCAGTGCGGGGATCGACCACGCCCTGCTGCCGGTGTGGTTCCTGGCGGTGTACCTGCTCACCGTGTGCCTCACCCCGCTGACACACCTGCTGCACCGTCGGGCCGGGATCCTCGTGATCGCGGCCGCCGTGGCCCTCACCGGGGTCGTCGACGTCCTCCGGGAGATGGAGACCCCGGCGGTCGGGTTCGCCAGCTACCTGCTGATGTGGGGCGGTGTGCACCAGATCGGCTACCTCTGGCACGAAGACCGGCTCCCCCGCACCCCCCGTACCGCCGTGGTCGTGTTTGTCGGCGGTGCGGTGGCCCTCACCCTCCTCGTCACCGTCGCCGGGTACCCGATCGCGATGGTCGCCCCCGGCGCCGGGTACGACGACAACGCCGATCCGCCGTCGCTCGCGTTGTGGGCGCTCGCGGTGACGCAACTCGGTGCCGTCCTGCTGTTCCGCCGGCCGGCGGAGCGGTGGCTGCAGCGACGGTGGGTGTGGGCCGTCACCGCCGTCACCGGGGGGATGCTGATGACGGTGTTCCTGTGGCACATGACCGCGGCGGTGCTCGTCGGATCGGCACTGCACACCGCGGGATGGTGGCCGTCGACCGGCGTCGTCGACGTCAGCTGGTGGGCGCGCCGGCCGGTGTGGGTCGGGTTGTGCGCGATCGTGCTGGCGGTGCTGGTGACGGTGTTCCGTCGCTTCGAGGTGGTGGACACACCGGCGACCCGCGTCGGTGCGCCACGGGTCCTGGTCGGTGTCGCCGCAACGGTGACCGGGTTGGGCGTCGTCCTCACCGGCGGGGTGTACGAAGCCGAGACGGCCACCGGGCTCCCCCTGGTCGGGTTCGGGGTCCTCGTGGCCGGGTTGGCGAGTCTGGGTGTCATCGCCGTGCCCGGTCGCCAGAACGGGGCTCACGTCCCACCGTGAACTGGTCACCCCAGAACCCCCACCCGTAGGATCAGAGGGTGACCGTGAAAGCGCCACCGGACGGGGAATCAGCAACATCAAGGGGAATCAGCAACATCGGAGCGCCGTCGACCTCGCAGGATGGCGGGAGAACCAACGCCGGCCGCCAGGTCTGGAACCGCTGTCGGGGTGGCACCCGACAGGCCGAGGAACGCGGCACCGAGCGGAGCCGAACTCCGCCGAACGTGCCGGCGGCGCGGGGAAGCCACCGCGACGTCCCGTGATCGACGCTTCCTCGTCGAGAACCGGAAGGCCTCGCGCCAGCGCACGGGCACACACCACACCAGCACACACACCGGGGGATCCTCGATGAGAAACACCCGCACGACCGGACGCCGTCGGGCCCTCACCACCGGCATCGTCGCCGGGGCGGCGCTCGTCCTCGCTGCCTGCGGCGGTGAGGACACCGACCCGGCGACCGACGCTGCCGTGACCGCGGATGACACCGTCAGCGACGCGGACGACGACGCCGGTGACGACGCCGGTGACGACGACACCGTCGACGCCGACGACGCCGGGGTCGAGGCTGATGACGACGCCGACGATGGGGCGGCCGCGGCAGATGCTGATGACGCCACCCCGGGCGACGCCGCCGCCGGCGACGCGCTCACCATCGACGAGGTCGTCCGCCTGCTGCAGGACGCGCACGGCACCGCCGCACAGGTCACCTACGACGTCGAGTTCGAGGGACCGCTGACGACGATGACGCTGGCCCAGGACCCACCGCGGTCCGCGATGCTGCTCGACAGCGCAGAGGGTGAGTTCCGGATCATCACCGACGGCGACGAGACGACGTCCTGCATGCAGATGGGTGGGGAGTGGCAGTGCTTCACCCAGACCCTCGACAGCGAGTTCGCCGAGGGGCTCCTCGACCTCCCGGGCATCGAGGACACCGATCCTGAGGACGTCGCCGAGGACGAGACACCCGATCGGATCGAGTCGACGACGGTCCTCGACCGCGACGCGGTGTGCCTGTGGTTCGACGAGTCCGACGGCGCCATCGACGTCCGTGTGTGCTTCGACACCGAGACCGGGATCGTGCTGCTGAGCACCGGCACGTCGCCCGACGGCGAGGAGTTCCGCCTCGAGGCCGTCGAGGTCGGTGACGTCGATCCGGCAACGTTCGAGCTCCCGGCCGAGCCGATGGACTTCGACCTCGGCGAACTCGGGGACCTGGGCGAATTCGATGCCGACGACCTCGACCCCGGCGAGCTGCCAGACTTCGGGAACTGACACGCCCGGTGCGGGTGTGCAACGTCGAATCCGAGTTGGACGTCCCCGGCCGGTTGACGGTGAGCCGGAACCGGCCACCGATCCGGCGGACGGTGAACCGGATCCGGCTCACCGCGCCGGCCGGAGACGCTTGCGTAGCGGCCATGGGCGTGCGTCACTTCGAAAGGATGGCAGCGCGTGTCCCTGCGACCGGCCAGGGACGTACGTCACTTCGAAGGGACGGCAGCGCGTGTCCCTGCGACCGGCCAGGGACGCGCGTCACGGTGACCGGACGGGGGCGTGCCTCACCCGGGAGCCGACAGGCACGTGCGTCACCGCCACCAGCGGGCAACGAGGTTCACCACGATGGTGAGAACGACGGAGACCACCACCATCGACGTGATCGGGACGAACACCCGGGTGTTCCCCCGTCCCGCTCGGATGTCCCCGGGCAGACGCCCGAACCACGACATCGCACCGGTGGCGACGAGGACCCCCATCAGCACCAGTACGACACCGATGACGACGAGCACCGCACCGAACCCACGATCCATACCCACCACGGTACGCGGACGTCCCCGGGTACCACCACCCTTCGCCCCTAGCGCCGCCGTCCGGATTCTGCGACACCAGGGGGGCCGTGTCGCCACGGCGCCTCCCCGACCGGCAGCGACCTCGAAGGACGGGACCCCATGAGTGCCGAACCGCAGCCCGACCGCCTCGGGGCGTTGAGGGACGACGTCCGCAGCTTCGTCGACGAGGAGGTCCTCCCGGTCGAGGACGTCGCGCTCCGCGCCGACCATCGTGACGTCCTCGCGGGACTGATGTCAGAGGCCAAGGCGCGGGGGTTGTGGGCCCTTGGCCACCCCGAAGAGCTCGGCGGCGGAGGGTTGCCGTTCCTCGACTACGTCGATGTGTGCGAGATCGTCGGCCGTTCGGCACCGGCGTACGTCGCGCTCGGTACCCACTCCCTGCAGGATGTCCTGATGCTGAAGCGTCACGGCACCCGGGAACAGCAGGAGCGTTGGCTCGGTCCGCTCGTGGACGGCGAGGTGTTCACCGGCATGGCGATGACCGAGCCGGAGGTCGCCGGCTCGGACCCCAAGACGATCCGCACGACCGCCCATCAGGACGGTGACGCCTGGGTGATCAACGGCCATAAGTGGTTCACCTCGTGGGCCGACCGCGCCGCGTTCGTCACAGTGATCGCGAAGTCCGACCCGACCGCCGATCTGCACCGGCAGTTCTCGGCGTTCCTGGTCCCGACCGACACCGAAGGCTTCGAGGTGACGAGGCTGCTGTCCGTGATGGGGGAAGACGAGACGATCCACGGCGAGCTCCGCTTCGACGGGGTCCGTCTCAGCGACGCGCACCTCCTCGGGGAACGCGGCCAGGGGTTCGCGATCGCCCAGCACCGCCTGGGGCCGGCACGGATATTCGACGCGATGCGCTGGCTGGGACAGGCCGAGCGGGCGTTCGAGCTCGCCACGGCCACGGCCCGCCGGCGTTACGCGCACGGAACGACCCTCGCCGAGAAGGGGGAGATCCGCCACCTCATCGCGGAATCCGCGTCGCAGATCTACGCCACGCGGCTCATCGTCCTCGACGCGGCCCGCGCCATCGACGCCGGGGACGATGCCCACGTGCGCGTCTCGATCGCGAAGTTCGTCGGCGCCCGGATGCTCAACGACGTCGTCGACCGCGCGATCCAGGTCCACGGCGCTGCGGGGTTGAGCAGCGACCTGCCGCTGGAACGGATGTACCGCGAGGCCCGCGCAGCCAGGATCATCGACGGGCCTGACGAGGTCCACCGGATGGTGGTCGCCCGCGCCCTGATCGAGGACACCGCGGCGAATGCGCCTTGGTGAGCGGCGCAAGCCCCCGACCCGGGCCGACGTGCGTCCGCCGCGGTGACCGGCCGGACGTGACTCGGAAGCGATGACGGGGCCGTGCCGGCGACACCGGCCGGTGGTCCGCGGTGACGCGGGACGGCGCCGATGATCCGCGGTCACGCGTGACGGCGCCGGTGGTGGTGCACCTCGCGTGGTTGCCCGGACGACAAGGTCGTGAGCGACCCGAAGTATCCTGCGCCGATGCCGGCGACGAGACGTCGGTGAACTCCATCGGCTCGACGCGTAGGGGATGACGTGGAACGACGTGACGCCTGGACCGATCCCGGGGCCTTCGAGGTTGAGCCGGGGATCCACCGCATCCCGCTGCCCCTGCCGCAGGACGGGCTGAAGGCCGTGAACGTGTACGCGATCGTCTCCGACGACGACCTCGTCCTCATCGACGGGGGGTGGGCGCTCGACGCGGCGCGGAGCCGCCTCGAGGAGGCACTGGCGACCCTCGACCGGACACCAGCGGACATCACCCGGTTCCTGGTCACCCACGCCCACCGCGACCACTACACCCAGGCCGTCGCGATCCGGCGCGAGTTCGGCACCCGCGTCGAGATCGGCGTCGGCGAACGTGACTCGTTGGAGTCGCTGTCCTCACCGGGGGCGATCTCGCTCACCGGCCAGTTCCAGGTGCTGGAGACGTGCGGTGCCCAGGAACTCCTCGAGCGGTTGCGTGCCGCCGGGTTCAGCCGCCGGATCCCGAACGAGAACTGGGAGCTCCCGGACGTCTGGATCGAGGACCGTGCCGAGATCGACCTCGGGGTCCGGAGTCTGACCGCGGTGCACACCCCCGGCCACACCCGTGGTCACCTCGTCTTCGCCGACGAGGCCGAGGGGATCATGTTCGCCGGCGACCACGTCCTGCCGCACATCACCCCGTCGATCGGGTTCGAGAAGGCGCCCGGGACCCTGCCGCTGAGCAGCTACCTCGACTCATTGGCGACCGTGCGCAAGATGCCCGACATGCGCCTGCTCCCCGCGCACGGGCCGGTCACCGCCAGCGTCCACGAACGTGTCGACGAGCTCGTGGCCCACCACGACGCCCGCCTGAACGCGACCCGGTCCGCGGTCGTCGCCGGCAGCGGCACCGCCTACGAGACCGCGCGCGCGTTGACCTGGACCCGTCGCGAGCACCGCTTCGACGACCTGGACCCGTTCAACCAGATGCTCGCCACCATGGAGACCGCCGCCCACCTCGACGTCCTCGTCGCCCAGGGGCGCCTCAGCGCCGCCGACGACGACGGCGTGACCATCTACGCCGTGGGGGCCGAGTGAGCGACTGAACGGCTAACCGGAGCTTCGCTCAGATCCGGCCGTAGCGCTCCAACAGGCCGGCGACCGACTCCCCGGCCTCGATCTTGGCGCGGATCTCGCCTTCCTTGGCGATGTGGGCCTCCCCGCGTTCCAGTGCCTCCTCGACGAGGTCGGCGGGGATCACGACCACGCCGTTCTGGTCGGCGACGACGAGGTCACCGGGGGTGACGACCACCACGGAACCGAGGGTGCCGGGCATCTGCACGGGCACCTGCGTCGCGCTCACCCGCCACACCCCCGTCGAGCCACGCGGCGTGTGGTAGCGGGCGAACACCGGGAACGTGGCCGGGTCGATGTCGTCGACGTCGCGCATCCCGCCGTCGACGACGGCGCCCTGGACACCGCGTACCCGCATCGCCCCGGCGAGGAGGTCGCCGAAGATGCACACCCCGGTCATGCCGGTGCCGGCCCACACCGCCAGCGATCCGTCGGGCATCGCGTCGATCGCGCGCGCCTTGTCCATGTCGGGGCCGCTGAGCGGCGTCGCGGACTGGGCACCCATGACGGTGTAGGCCCACCCGGCCGTGCGCTCGACACCGGGGTGCACCGACTGGATATCGGTCGACAAGGCCTGTGCGGGACGATCCAGGTCTCCGAGGATGTCGGAGAACAACGTCGTCGGGATCTGCCGTGCACGGGTGAGCGTCTCGTCGGAGCTGGCCATCCTGGATCCTCGCGTCGGTCACGGTCGAAGGGGGGCTCGCGGCAGGCTGCGGATACGCGGCAGGCTGCGGATATGCGGTAGGCCACGGGTGTGCGGCGGGCCACGGGTGTGCGGCGCGACGGGCCTGCCACGGGCGTGCCACGTCCGCCCCGGGGGCGGACTCACTCTATCCCGGTGCCCGGCGGCGGCGCGGGCGCGCAAGGGTCCGTGAAACCCGACGGGCCGCCCGAGTCCCTCCAGCCCGACGGGCGGGACCCGGCCCGTCCAGCCCGACGGGCGGCACCCGGTCCGTCCAGCCCGACGGGCGGGACCCGGTCCGTCCAACCCGACGGTCGGCCCGGTCAGTCCAACCCGACGGTGACGGCGTGCGCCGTCCCCTGCCACGACGGCAGGAGGATCGCCTTCGTCCCCACGCCACCGGTGACGCAGACGAGGACGTCGTCGGGGGAGCGCGCCGAGGGAAGATCGCCGGTGGCGGTGACCTGGCTGCGCAGCGACTCCGGGACCCGCGAGAGCGGCAGCCGGGTGTTCTCGTAGAGGTACTCGGCGACGTCGCGCTCGCTCCACCCGTCGGCGACGAGGTGGTCGGCCCACTCGGGCGGGATCAGCGCGAGGATCTCCCCGCCGCCGAGGACCTCGCCGCCGCCGCCGATCGCGGTGGGCAACGGCACGGCCGCCGCCAGGGTCTGCAGCAACCCCTCCCCGGTGCCGCTGACGACGTCGACGACCTCGATCACCCCGGCGGTGGCGAACACGGTCACCGCCGAGGGCGAGGTGACGCCGCGGCGCACGTGGAGCGGCCGCCACGGCGCCGGTGGCTCCCCCTCGGCGAAGCAGCACCCGAACTTCGCCGGCTGACCGATCGTGGTCATGTCGACGGTGCCGGGGGTGGCGCCACCGACGAGGCGTACGACCAGGGACAGCGCCCGACCCAGGCTGGCGTTGACCCGGTTTCCGGGGCCGAGCGTGCTCGACCCGGCGTTCGCCCCGATCCGGTCGACGACCTCGCCGTGCAGCGCGAGACCCACCGCGGTGTTCCCCGTCGTGGTCGCCACCCCGACCAGGTTCAACCGCGGATCCGGGAGCGCGCCCACCGCCGCCAACAGGGCACCGAACTCCGCCGGCCGGCACCCGGCCATCACCGCACAGATCGCGATCGTGCGCGTGTCGGCCTGCCGCGCCAGCGGTGGGACCACCCCCACCGGCGCCGAGGGGCTGCGGCCGCCGAGCATCACCTGGACCCGGGCCGCTGTCGGGGGGATCACGGGCAGCCCGTCGGTCAGCCCCTCGTCGTGGAGCCGGTCGACGACGTCGCGGTACGCGAGGGAATCGGCGAACCCGGCGGCGCGGTCCGTTTCGATGAGCTCCATCCCGGCTCCTCGGCCCACTCGGGGCAGGGGTCTAGGCTGCGGCGACGACCGGGAGGATCGCAGATGGTGACGTTTCGTGCGCACGGCCAACAGCTCGGGTTCGTCGAGGGGCCCGTCGACCTGCGTGACGGCGGTGTGGTGGTCACCTCGATCGACCACGGGTGGCTGTACCACCTCGCCGACGACGAGGACGAGCCGACCCGGTACGCGCGCACCGGTGGAGGGCCGAACGGGGCCACCGAGGGCCCCGACGGGCGGCTGTACATCGCCCAGAACGCCGGCGTACACCCCGGGGTGTTCGACCCGACCACCCCGGTCGGCGGGGTGCAGGTCGTCGACGCCGACCGCGAGGTGTCGTGGGTGTGCCAGGACCCGATCTGGCCGAACGACCTGTGCTTCGGCCCCGACGGGCTGCTCTACGTCACCGATCCGACCCGTACCGACGCCAACGGCACCCCCGTTCGCAACGACGGGCGGCTGTGGCGGATCTCGCCCGACGACGCTCAGGGCCAGCTGCTCACCTCGTTGCCGTGGTACCCGAACGGGATCGGTTTCGGCCCGGAGGACGACGCGGTGTACGTCGCCGACACCGGTGGGGGCCGGATCGTGCGGTTCGCCCTGGATGCCCGCGGCCTCGGTGAGCACGAGACCTTCGCCCGACTCAGCCACGGCGGCCCGGACGGCTTCGCGTTCGACGCTGATGGCAACCTCTACGTCTGCGCGATCGGGCTGGGTGGTGAACCCGGCGACGTCGAGGTGTTCGACCGCTCCGGTGAGCTCGTCGAGGTGCTCAGCCCCGGCACCGGTGACACGCACTACACGAACATCCTGATCACCGAGGACGGTCGGGTGGTGCTCACTTCGTCGAAGCGCGAGGAGATCCTGGTCACCAACGACCTCGACGTCGCCCCGTTGCCGCTGCACCCGTTCCGCACGCCGGTGGGGTGACACGCGCCGGCGGGCGGGGACCCGGAGGCGCCCGGCCCAGCGCACCACCGGGCCATCCGCAGGCTTGAGGCACGCAGGCTCACACGCCCCGACCGGGGGCCGCCGAGGGGCTGCGGCCCGGTGGACGACCCGGGGGTGGAACGTCTCCCCGCAAACACCCGGCCGGAACCCCGGGGGTGTCTACCATCGCCGTTCCGTCGGCGAACGCCGCAGGAGGCGCCGTGTTCGAACGCATCGCGATCGTCAACCGTGGCGAACCGGCCATGCGACTCATCCACGCCGTCCGTGAGCTGCGGCAGGTCGACGGATCGCGCCCCCGCACCGTCGCGCTGCACACCGACGCCGAGCGGGGGGCGATGTTCGTCCGGGAGGCCGACGAGGCCGTCCGGATCGGCCCCGGGCCCGGCGAGCCCGCCCCGGCGGTGAACCCGTACCTGGACCACGACGAACTCGAGCGCGCCCTGGTGGCCAGCGGGGCCGACGCCGCGTGGGTCGGGTGGGGGTTCGTCGCCGAGGATCCACGGTTCGCCGAGTTGTGTGAGCGCATCGGTGTCACCTTCGTCGGTCCGAGCGCCGCGGTGATGCGCAAGCTCGGCGAGAAGGTCGGGGCGAAGCTCCTCGCCGAGGAGGCCGGGGTCCCGGTCGCGCGGTGGAGCTCGGGTCCGGTCGCCGACGTCGACGAGGCCGCCACCCACGCCGACGCCATCGGCTACCCCCTGATGATCAAGGCCAGCGCCGGCGGCGGTGGGCGGGGGATCCGACGGGTGAACCATCACGGCGAGCTCGCCGGCGCGTTCGTCCGCGCCCGTGACGAGGCCCAACGGTCGTTCGGCGACCCGACGCTGTTCATGGAACGGGTCGTCGCCGACGCCCACCACGTCGAGGTGCAGATCATCGCCGACGGTCACGGCGGGGTGTGGGCCCCGGGGGTGCGCGACTGCACGCTGCAGCGCCGCAACCAGAAGGTCATCGAAGAGTCCGCCTCCACGGCGCTCACCGCCGATCAGGAGGACCGCCTGCGTGAGGCTGCTTCCGCGCTCGCCCGTGAGGCCGGGTACGCGGGGGCGGGGACCGTGGAGTTCCTCTACCAGCCCCAGGAGGACCTGTTCGCGTTCCTCGAGGTGAACACCCGGTTGCAGGTCGAGCACCCGGTCACCGAGCTCACCACCGGACTCGATCTCGTCGCGCTGCAGCTGCACGTCGCGGCCGGCGGCCGGTTGGAGGGCGACTCGCCGCCGCCCTCCGGCCACGCGATCGAGGTGCGTCTCAACGCCGAGGACCCGGAACGGGGGTTCGCGCCGGCCTCGGGGCGGATCGAGCTGCTCACGATGCCCGTCGGACCCGGGATCCGGATCGACACCGGCGTCGTCGAAGGCGACGAGATCTCCCCCGACTACGACTCGATGGTCGCCAAGATCATCGCCTACGGGACCGACCGGACCCACGCGTTGAACCGGCTGCGACGGGCCCTGGAGCAGACCACCGTCCTCGTCGAGGGCGGCACCACCAACCGCGCGTTCCTGCTCGCGCTGCTCAACGAACCCGACGTCATCGCCGGGGACGTCGACACCCAGTGGCTGGACCGGCTCACCGCCGACGGCGGGTACCGGTTCGCGACCCGGGGCGACGTGGCGCTCGTCGCGGCCGCGATCGACGCCTACGAGGCCCGGACCGCCCTCGACCGTGACCGGTTCTACGCCTCGGCGGCGCGTGGCCGCCCGCAGGCCGACCCCGAGGTCCCCCGTGAGGTGGATCTGCGCCTGGGAGGGACGGCCTACCGCCTCTCGGTCGCGCAGACCGGTCCGGACCGCTACCTCGTCGCCACCGACGGGGTGCGCGTCCTGGCCGCCGTCGAACGCCTCCGCCGCTACGAACGCCGGCTGCGGATCGAGGACCAGCGGTTCCGGATCGTGGCGATCACCCAGGGGGCCGACCGCCTCATCGAGGTCGACGGTGTCCCGCACCGCATCTCGCAGGACGACGCGGGGCTGGTTCGCACCCCCGGGCCATCGGTGGTGGTCTCGATCACCGTCGCCGAAGGTGACCACGTCGCTGCCGGCGCCACCATCGCGGTCCTCGAGAGCATGAAGATGGAGACGGCGGTGCACGCCCCGTTCGACGGCGTGGTCACCGACGTCCTCGCCTCGGCGAGCGTGCAGCTCGACGCCGGGGCACCGTTGCTCCGCCTCGAACCGGCCGGTGACGACGAGGACACCCCGGCATCCGACGAGGAACGCGTCACGTTCGACGACCTCGCCCGGGCCGACGGTCCGGGACCACAGGACGCCGCAGCCGCCGTCGACGTCCTCTACCGCCTCGTGCTCGGCTACGACGTCCCCGACGACCGCATCCCGCGGCTGCTGGAGGTCCTGGAAGCCTCCGGCGACGACACCGACCGGGATCTGTTCCGCGCCGAGCTGCGGGTGCTGCACGCCTACGCGGACGTGGCCTCGCTGTCCCGGAACCGCCGGCTGGGCGACGAGGAGGACCTCGCCGAGAGCCACAGCGCCCGCGAATACCTGCACGCGTTCCTGCGGTCGCTGGACGCCGACGCCGAGGCGCTCCCCGAGTCCTTCCGCGCCAAGCTGCGGCGTGCCCTGGCACACCATGGCGTGACGTCGCTGGAGCGCTCCCAAGAGCTCGAGGAGGCGCTGTTCCGCACCCACCTCGCCCAGCAGCGCACCCAGGCCCATCTCACGGTGGTCCTCGCCCTGCTCCAGCGCCGGCTGCGCAACCAGCGGCCCGAGGCCGGGGAGCTCGCGGACGAGTTGCGCGACACCCTCGACCGGGTGATCCAGGCCACCCAGGTGCGCCAACCGGTCGTCGGTGACCTCGCCCGCCGGGCCCGCTACCGCTGCTTCGACCAGCCCCGACTCGAGCGGCAACGCGCCGAGACCTACGCCCGGGTGCGTGAGCACCTGGAGGTAATCGCCGACCCCGACGCCCCGGACCGCGACGAGCGGATGACCGAGCTGGTCGCCACCCCCGAGCCGCTCCTCGGACTCCTCGAGGACCAGGTCGTCAGCGAGGGCGGGTTGGCACCGATGCTCGAGCTGCTCACCCGGCGCTACTACCGCACCCGCCAGCTGGAGTCGGTGCGATCCGTCGACGTCCCCGGACGCAACGCCGTCGTCGCCGACTTCGTCGACCCGCGCGGGCGCGGGCGCGTGATCGCGGTCTCGGCCACCGCCGAGGACCTTTCCGAGGCCCTCGCGGTCGCCGGCGAGCTCACCACCGACCTCCCCGACGACGCCGAGGCCGGAGCCGCCGCCGACATCTACCTGACGTGGAGCGACGCCCCGACCGACCTCGACGTCCTCGCCGCCGGGCTGGAGGCCGACCTCGACGCCGCGGGCCTCCCCGAGGAGCTGCGCCGGGTGACGCTGTCGGTGACGGTGACGCCCGGCGACTCCCCCGACGAGATCCAGCGGCCATCCGTCGAGCACCTCACCTTCCGGCGGGAGACGGTCGGGTACCGGGAACGCCGGCACCTGCGCGGCATCCACCCGCTGGTCGCCGGGCGCCTCGACCTGTGGCGGTTCGAGAACTTCCGGCTCACCCGCCTGCCCACCGCCGACGACGGCGTGTACCTGTTCCACGCGACCGCCCGGGAGCACCCCGAGGACGTGCGACTGTTCGCCCTCGCCGAGGTGCGTGACCTCACCGCCCACCGCGGCCCCGACGGGGAGGTCACCGCCCTGCCGGAGCTCGAACAGGTCCTGGCCGCGTGCCTCGACCACCTCCGCCAGGCCCGGGCGACCTATCGCCCCGACGAGCTCCCCGACTGGAACCGTGTGGTGCTCAACGTCTGGCCGGTCGTCGATGTCCCGGTCGCCGAGCTCGAACCGGTGATCCGCCGGCTGGCCGGCACCACCGACGGGCTCGGGCTCGAACAGGTCACCGTCTACGCCCGCATCGCGACCCCCGACGGCGACGCCCGTCCGGTGATGGCGAGGCTGTCACGCCCCCCGGGGCAGGGTTTCACGCTGCGGATCACCGAACCGGCGACCGAGCCCCTGCAGCCGTTCGACGAGACCGCCCACAAGATCATGCGCGCCCGGCGCCGCGGGGGGATCTACCCCTACGAACTGGTCCCACTCATCACCCGTGACGGGGACCCGTCGGCCCCCGCACCCGACGAGAGCGTCGGGGCCGAACCCAGCTTCGTCGAGTACGACCTCGACGCGGCCGGCGAGCTCACCCCGGTGGACCGCCCCCCCGGAGGGAACACCGCCGGGGTGGTGATCGGGGTGGTCCGCACCCGCACCCCGCGGTACCCGGAAGGGATGAAGCGGGTCGCGATCCTCGGCGACCCCACCCGCGGGCTGGGATCGATCGGGGAGGGTGAAGGCCGACGGGTACTTGCCGCACTCGACCTCGCCGAATCCCTCGACGTCCCGGTCGAATGGTTCGCGGTCTCGTCCGGTGCCCGGATCGCGATGGATTCGGGGACCGAGAACATGGACTGGATCGGCCGCGTGCTGCGGCGGATCATCGAGTTCACCCAGGACGGACGCGAGATCAACATCGTCGTGGCCGGGATCAACGTCGGCGGCCAGCCGTACTGGAACGCCGAGGCCACGATGCTGATGCACACCCGGGGGATCCTGGTGATGACCCCGGACTCGGCGATGGTGCTCACCGGCAAGCAGGCCCTCGACTACTCGGGCGGGGTCTCGGCCGAGGACAACTTCGGGATCGGCGGCTACGACCGGGTGATGGGCCCGAACGGCCAGGCCCAGTACTGGGCACCGGACCTCGCCGCCGCCTGTGACGTGCTGTTCGCCCACTACGCCCACGCCTACGTCGCGCCCGGCGAGCGCTTCCCCCGTCCGTCGCCGTCGAACGATCCGGTCGACCGGGACGTACGCGACCACCCGCACGACGTCGAGGACGTCGACTTCACCACCGTCGGCGAGATCTTCTCCGAATCCACGAACCCGGGGCGCAAGAAGCCGTTCGACATCCGTACCGTGATCCGTTCGGTCGCCGACCTGGACCACGAGATCCTCGAACGCTGGAGGGACATGGCCGACGCCGGGGTCGCCGTCGTCTGCGACGCCCACCTGGGTGGCACCCCGGTGACGATCATCGGTGTGGAGTCGCGACCGCTTCCCCGGCGTGGACCGATCCCGGCCGACGGCCCGGACCGGTGGACGGCCGGGACCCTGTTCCCCCGCGGGTCGAAGAAGGTGGCCCGGGGGCTGAACGCCGCCAGTGGGGTCCGCCCCGCCGTCGTCCTGGCGAACCTCTCCGGGTTCGACGGCTCACCGGAGTCGCTGCGCGAGCTGCAACTGGAGTACGGCGCCGAGATCGGTCGTGCCGTGGTGAACTTCGACGGCCCGATCGTGTTCTGCGTGATCTCGCGGTACCACGGCGGCGCGTTCGTGGTGTTCTCCAAGACCCTCAACGAGGACCTCGAAGTCGCCGCCGTGGAGGGCTCGCACGCCTCGGTGATCGGCGGTCAGCCCGCCGCCGCCGTGGTGTTCGCCGGGGAGGTCAACGCCCGCACGGACCGCGACGAGCGCGTGGCGGCGCTGCGTGAGGCACTCGACGACGCCGGCGAGGCCGACGTCGCGGCGGTGCAGGCCCGCCTCGAGCAGGTCCGGGCCGACGTCCGATCCGAGAAGCTGGGCGAGGTGGCCGCCGAGTTCGACGCCGTGCACTCAATCGAACGGGCACAGCGTGTCGGTTCGGTGGACGAGATCGTCCCCGCGGCCCGCCTGCGGCCCTACCTCGTCGAGGCGGTACGGCGGGGGATCGACCGCGTCGAGGCGCGCCCTCGGCGGTGACGAAACCGGCGGCGCCGCGGCGCACCCCGTCGGGAACGAAACCGGCGGCGCCGCGGCGCACCTGCTGGTGCCTCAGCCCTGCTGTGCCTGGGCATCGCCTCCGGCCTGGGCCTCCTGCTCGGCGATCTGGCGGTGGATGTCGTCCATGTCCAGTTCCTTGACCTGACCGATGAGGTCCCGCAGCGATTCGGCCGGGAGCGCCCCTGCCTGGTTGAACACCAGCACGTTCTCGCGGAACGCCATCAACGTCGGGATCGAGCGGATCCCGAACGCGGCAGCGAGCTCCTGCTCGGCTTCGGTGTCGACCTTGGCGAACACGACGTCGTCGTGCTCGGTGGAGACCTCGTCGTAGATCGGGGCGAACGTCTTGCACGGGCCGCACCACTCCGCCCAGAAGTCGACGAGGACGATCTCGTTGTCGTCGACGGTGTCGCGGAAGGTCTCGGCGTTCAGGTTAGTCGTCGGCATACATCCTCCGTCGTGGAGTTGGTGTTGGTGTTGGTGTTGGTCGCGGTCGTGATGTCGTTGGGAGGTTCGACGCCTCGGGCGGTTCGTCGCTTCGTCGCGTCGGGCCTCTCGGGGCACCGAGGGCTCGGAGGCGCCGTCTGTTTGGTCTGCTTGGCGGGTGCGCGGCGCCGTCTGCTTCGCGGCGCCGTCGGGACAAAGCGCCGGCGTGCAGCAATGTCCCTGGGGAACGTCGGAGATCGGGCCACGCATTCCCGAGGCTGCGCTGATCGGTTCGGCGCCGACCACTCGCCTCGGAGCGAACCCGGGCGGACCCGCGTCACCACCGGCTGTCGATCGGCGAGGGCAAACCCGGGTCTCACCTGGTCCGTTCACCGGACGTGATCACCCGAGCTCGGCACGGTCCCGCTCGCCGGAGGCTGCACACCGGCGAGGTACGGCCCCGATCACGTATCGAACGGACCCCACCGTTCGGACCTTCGGGACGACATCGGGGACACGGCGTGTTTGTACCGTTGAACCCGCACATCATCCCGGTGACGAGATGACAGGTGATGACACCGGTACCGACCACCTCCCGGCGGCGCGATTCCCGTGACACCGCCGGGGTTTCGACTGCGTGACCCGACACGACGGCGAGGAGCGACCACCGTGGAGGACGACCGCCGAGAACGTCGCAGCGTCGAGGAGCGACGTGGTGAACTCGTCGACGCCGCGATCTCCCTCGTCGCGGAAGAGGGGTTGTCGAACGCCACCACTCGGAGGATCACCGACCGCGCCGGCGTCGCGCTCGGAGCCTTCCATTACGCCTTCGCGTCGAAGGCGGAACTCGTCGCGGCGGTGATGGACCGGATCAGTTCGCGGCTGGAGTCCGCCCTCGACGTCAGCGTTGCGCCGGGCACGTCGTCCGATGTCGCGGCACGGCGGGTCCTCGAGGCCCACGCCGAACTCGTCGCCGCCGATCCGCCACTGCAACTCGCACGGCAGGAACTGCTGGTGCGTGCCCTGCGTGACCCGGCTCTGCAGTCCCTCGTCGCCGAGCAGCGTCACCGCGTGGTCGCCGCGATCCACCGATCGCTGACCGCGGCCGCCGCGCCCGGTGCCACGGCCGGTGCGAGGGGCACCGACCGGGACGGCGCTGGGGGCGGCCGGGCGTGGTCCGACACCGTCCCCGAAGCGCTCGCCGGCTACCTCGCCGCGACGTTGGACGGGCTGGTCCTGCACCGCCACCTCGACCCGTCCGGAGCGGACGGACGTGATGCCCTGCACAGCGAGGCCATCACGGCCATCACCACAGGCCGGCGCGATCCAGTGCGATGACCCCGATCGCCGTGAGGACGACGCCGACGCCCACACGAATCCACAGCCCGATGAGCTTGCCACTCGAGGGGTCCGCCACCTCTGTGCTCCCGGGGAACGTGCCGGTGCGGTGATAGCGGATCAACGCGGCCAGCGTGCCGACGGCCATCGCGGCGCCGGCAGCTCCGAACGATCCGACGATCAGGAACGCCCACGACGTCTCGCCCATCACCTACCTCCGTGTGCGTCGGGGGCAGTGTACGAGCCTGGCGGGCGAGCCCGATTCGTCGGCCGGGCGAGCCTGATCGTCGGCAGCGGGAGCCCGGTCGCTGGCCAGGTGAGCCCGTTCGTCGGTGATACGTCCCGGTACCGTGGGGCTGGATCACCACATCCGATGCGCACAGCCGCTCGTGCGTGAGCGGCACATTCTGAACGACGGGGAGGCGGGGCCGTGCGTGAGCCGTCCACGACATTTCGAGGTATCACGGCCGGCCTGCTGGCGGCGTTCGCCCTGTTCGCGGCCGCCTGCGGAACCGACACGGACGGCGCGACGGACCCGGTGGGTGACGACGAGTCCTCAGATGACACGACGGCACCGGGATCCGACGACGCCGCGGACGGGGAGGCGCACCTCGCTGACGAGGTCGCGGCCGCGGTCGACGACCTCGCCGACACCGCGGACCTGGATCCTGCCGACATCGAGGTGGTGACGACGGAGCTGGTGACCTGGCGGGACGGGTCGCTCGGGTGCCCCGAACCGGACCAGGCTTACACGCAGGCCCTCGTCGACGGCTATCGGATCGTGCTGCGAGCCGAAGGCACCGAGTACGCCTATCACGGTGAGGAGGGTGGTACGCCCTTCCACTGTGACGATCCCCAGGAACCTGCCGACTAGAGCACCTGCCGACGCAACCGGGTAGGCACCGAACGCGGCCCCGACGCCCCGGCCGGTCACAGCCGGAACGTGCCGCCCAAGCGACACCGACCGGTCGCAGCCGGAGCCTGCCGCCCACGCGACACCTGCCGGTCAGTTCCGGGCGGGGTCCTCCGGGTAGGTCGCCAGGAGCCGCAACCCACCGCGTTGCCGGCGCAGGACGTGGTGCCACAGGCCGTCGGGATCGTCGGTGAAGACGTCGCCCGGATCGGCGTCGACCGGGAACCACGCGCCGTCGTCGATCTCGACCTCGAGCTGATCAGGGCCCCAGCCGGCGTACCCGGCGAACAGGCGGATGCGCTCGAGTTCGGTGGCGGCGAGCACCGGGTCCTCCTCGAGGTTGACCAGGCGGACGCGATCGAGGATCGCGGTGGCCCCGTCCGGGGCCGACGACTCACGGGCGGTTCCGAGTGCGACGACCGCGGTCGGCTCGACCGGTCCACCACCGAAGACGACGGCCGGGGCGGCCGCGAGGTCGACCCAGTCGGCGAGGGTCTCGTCGACGGTGATCGTGGAGGCGCGGTTCAGAACGACCCCCAACGCGCCGTCCTCGTCGTGGTCGAGTACGAGGATCACCGACCGGAGGAAGTTGGGGTCCTCCAGGGTGGGGGCGGCGACGAGCAGGCGTCCGGTGTGCCAGGGCATCAGCGTCCCTCCTACCGCCCACGTTACCGGTGCACCGACCGGCACCGAGGCAGCCAGGAGGTGTGCCGCCGCGGTCAGATCGGGGTGTCGGCGACCGACCCGGCAGGGGCGCGTGCGAGGTTGGCGAACTTCGTGAGGTGGTTGAGGAACGCCAGCCGGACGATCCCGGTCGCCCCGTTGCGGTGCTTGGCGATGATCAGCTCGGCGATGCCCTTGTCGGGGCTGTCCTCGTCGTAGACCTCGTCGCGGTAGATGAACCCGACGATGTCGGCGTCCTGCTCGATCGACCCGCTCTCCCTCAGGTCGGCGAGCTGAGGTCGCTTGTCCGTGCGTGACTCGGGCTGTCGTGACAGCTGCGAGAGCGCGATCACCGGCACGTCGAGCTCCTTGGCCAGCATCTTGAGTCCCCGGGAGATCTCGGCGACCTCCTGCTGGCGGGAGTCGACCCGACGGTGCGACTGCATCAACTGCAGGTAGTCGACGACGACGAGGCCGAGGCCGTGCTTCTGCTTCAGCCGCCGGCACTTCGCCCGGATCTCCATCAGCGTGATCGACGGGGTGTCGTCGATGAACAGCGGCGCCTCGGCCAGGGTGCCCAGCGCGTCGCCGAGCTTCCGCCAGTCGGCGTCCTCGAGGCGCCCGGTCCTCAGTCGCGAGGAGTCGATCCGGGCCTCGGCGGAGAGGAGGCGGTTGACGATCTCGAGCTTGGACATCTCCAGGCTGAACATCAGGGCGGGGGTGTCGAGCTTCGCGGCGGCGAAATGGCACACCCCGAGCGCAAGGCTGGACTTCCCCATCGCCGGCCGGGCGGCGAGGATCACCAGGTTCTGTGGCTGCAGCCCGGCAGTGAGCCGGTCGAGGTCGTCGAACCCGGTCGCGAGCCCGGTCACCTCGGACTTGCGTTCGGCGAGTTGCTCGATCTGCTCGAAGGAGCGGTTCAACAGTTCGCCGAGGCGCTCGTACTCCGAGGTGGTGTTCTCCTGCGCCACGTCGTAGATCAGCGACTCGGCCCGGTCGACGACGCTCTCGGCGTCGTCGGTGGCGTCGTACCCGAGCTTGGCGACCTGGGTCCCGGCGTCGATGAGCCGGCGCAGGAGCGACTTCTCCCGGACGATGCGGCCGTAGAACGCGGAGTTCGCCGCGGTCGGCACCGCGACGGTGAGTTCGTGGATCGCGGCGGCGCCGCCGACCTCGTCGAGGCGGTCACGACGCGACAACCAGTCGGTGACGGTGACCGTGTCGACCGGCTCACCGGTCGCCGTCAACGCCTGGACGGCCTCGAACACGACGCGGTGGGCGTTGCGGTAGAAGTCCTCGGTGCGCAGGACCTCGACCGCGTCGGACGCCGCCGTGCGCGACAGCAGGGCGGCCCCGAGGACCGAGACCTCGGCCTCCAGCGAGTGGGGTGGGACCCGGTCGTAGGTGCGGCCGTCGCCGGAGGCACGGCCGGCACCGTCACCGGCCGTACCCGGCGCGTGGGGGGCGGGCGGGAACGCGTCGCTCATGGTGCGAACCTCACGTGATCACGCCCATCCCCGACGCCTTCAGCCGCGGTCGGTCCCTGCGTCGGCCGCGGTGGCCTCGTCTGCGTCGCCGGCTGCGGCGGTGTCCGTGTCCCCGGCGACGGCGGTGTCCGCGGCGTCCTCGGGCTCCGCTTCCTCGTCGTCGTACTCCGCAGCAGCCGCCAGGGCCTGCTGGGCGAGGAGCTCGGTCTCGTCGACCGGCTCGGGGTCCGCGACACCTTCACGGGTGACACGACCCTCCTCGTCGACGACCTCGACCTGCACGGTCGCCGAGATCTGCGGGTGGATCCGGACCGGGACCTCGTACACCCCGATCTCCTTGATGGTGCCACGCAGATCGATCCGCTTGCGCTCGATGTCGTGACCGCGCTCCTTGAGGACCCGCTGGACGTCCTGTGCGCTCACCGAGCCGTACAACGACCCCCGGTCGTCGACACGTGCCGGGATGCGCAGGGTGCGGGACTCCAGGGCGTCCCGGGCCGCCTCGGCAGCCCCGAGCGTCTTCGCCTCACTGGCCTTGCGCGAGCGGATCAGCGCCTCGGCTTCCTTCATCGCCCCCTTCGTGGCCGGGATGGCCAGGCCGCGGGGGAGCAGGTAGTTGCGTCCGTAGCCGTCGGCGACGTCGACGAGATCGCCGGCGAGTCCGAGGTGGTCGACCTCACTCTTCAGGATGACCTTCATCGTGACGCTCCTCAGCGGGTCGTGTAGGGGATCAACGCCATCTCACGGGCGTTCTTCACGGCCGCTGCCAGCTGCTTCTGGCAGGTCGCGCACGTCCCGGAGGTCCGACGGGCCTTGATCTTGGCCCGTTCGTTGAGGAACGGCTTGAGCAGCGAGAGATCCTTGTAGTCGACGTACTCGATGCCCTGCGTGCAGATCGGGCAGGGCTTCGCCTTGCGGGGCTTGTTCCGGTCCTTGGGCTTCGGGCGGGGCGGCATGGGCGTGCTCCTCGTGGGGGCTCGGCCGACGGGGCGTCGGCGCCGTGTCGGGGTGGTTGTCGGAAGGTATGACGATGGGGGAAAGCGTCGAGGTGTTCGTCGTGCCCGGGGTCGGGACCTGACCTGACGTCGGAGGCGGTGGGTTCACGACCGTCGACCCTGGAGGGCGTCGTCCCGTACCACGCCGGCGGGTGGGATCCCCGGGCGGTGACTCGACCTAGAACGGCACGTCGTCGTCGGATGGAGGGGGCGGGGACGCCGATCCGCCGGTCGCCGCGGCGGCGGACGGACCGGACGAGCGCTGCACCGAGGCACGGGCCCACCGCAGGCTCGGGGCGATCTCATCGGCCTCGATCTCGGTGGTCCACACGGTCTGGCCCTCGCGGTTCTCGTAGCTGCGGACGCGCACGCGCCCGATCACGACGACCCGGTCGCCCTTGGACAGCGACTCCGCCGCGTTCTCGGCGAGATCACGCCAGCAGTTGACGTTGAGGAACGTCGTCTCCTCCTGCTGGTTGCCGGAGCGGTCGGTGTAGCGCCGGTTGGAGGCCACACGGAACGAGGCGACGGGGGCGCCGCTCTGGGTGAAACGCAGATCCGGGTCATCGGTGAGGTTCCCGATGAAGGTGATGATGTTCGACTCGAACGCCACGTGAGACTCCTCGTCGTCGGTGATCGGCGATCCTGGTCCGGGTGTGAGAGGTCCGGACAGCCGTCGGCAGACTCAGGAGCGGGCGTGGACGCGGATCTCCGGACGGACCGTCTTGAAGCGGATCACGTCGTCGGAGATCTTGAGTTGACGCTCGACCTCGGCGACGGCCTCGGTCGAGGCCTCGAAGTCGAGGATGCCGTAGAAACCGTGATCACGGTGGTCGATCTCGTAGGCCAGGCGGCGCTTCCCCCACCAGGCCTCGTCCAACAGGGTCCCGCCCTGGGCGGCGAGGACCTCCTTGGCGCGGTCGAACACCGCCACGGCGGCGTCCTCTTCGATCGTGTCCTTGATCAGGATCATCATCTCATAGCGGCGCATGGGCACCTCCTCTGGTCATGCCGCACCACGGACCGCGCGGTGCGGGCCGCGGCACGCCGTGGTGGCGTCGTGCGGCTCGGTGGCCCCCGCAGTCACGACCGACGTTCTCACGCCGACACCGTCGCCGGGGGCAGGGGTGCGTACTCCACGGGTCTGTCGACCCGTGGCAGTCACCGACCAGCGCGGGCGGGGCGGGCCACACACCTCGCCGACCGGTGACGTACGTCGCGCGGACCCGCAGGTCCGCGCTGAGCGACAAACCGTACAGCACGTCCGTACCTCTCACAACCGGCACCGTACGCGCCGGTCGTGACACCGCGGCCGGTGCGTGCCGGTGGCTGTGGACAGGCGGACCGCGGCTCAGACGAAGCGCGCGAGGAAGTACCGCTTCTTGCCGACCTTGAGCACCGCGGTATCCCGCCCGGCCAGGTCGTCGGGTCCCAGCGCACGACGTGGATCACGTTCGACGACGTTGTTCAGGCGCACCGCGCCCTGTTCGACCAGGCGCCGGGCCTCGCCGTTGCTGCGCGTCGCCCCGACCTCGGTCAGCAGGGCCAGCAGGCCCAACCCCTCGGCGAGTCGGGAGCGGTCGAGCTGCACCGACGGGGCACCCGCGAACGCGTCGGAGAGGACGGCGTCATCGAGCCCCCGCAGGGGTTCGTCCCCGAACAGCGCCCGGGTCGCGCCCTCGGCGAGGGCGACCCCGTCGTCGCCGTGGATCACCCGGGTCGCCTCCCGCGCCAGGACCCGGTGGGCGACCCGCGCCGCCGGGTCACGCTCGACCTCGCCGGCCAGTTCCTCGATCTCGGCGAGCTCGAGCCACGTGAACAGCTTGAGGAACCGCACGACGTCGGCATCGGCGGTGTTCAACCAGTACTGGAAGTAGGCGTACGGCGAGGTCAGCTCGGGGTCGAGCCAGACGGCGTTGCCGGCGGACTTCCCGAACTTCGCTCCGTCGGCGGTGGTGAGCAGCGGCCAGACCAGCCCGAAGGCCTCTCCGCCGCCGCGGCGCCGGATGAGGTCGATGCCGGCGACGATGTTCCCCCACTGGTCGGAACCGCCGCCCTGCAGCACGCAGTCGTACTCCTCGGCGAGGTGGGCGAAGTCATAGGCCTGCAGCAGCTGGTAGCTGAACTCGGCGAACGTCAGGCCCTGCTCGCGGGAATCGAGGCGCCGCTTCACCGACTCCCGCGCCATCATGGCGTTCACCGGGGCGTGCACCCCGACCTCGCGGAGGAACTCCAGCAGGGTGACGTCACGCGTCCACGTGTAGTTGTCCACGAGGATCCCGGCGGCGTCGGGAGCACCACCGGCGGCACCACCGGCGGCGGTCGCGTCGGTGTCGAGGTGCAGGACCCGGGCCAGCTGCGAGCGGATCCCGGCGAGGTTGCGCTCGAGCGTGTCCTCGTCGAGGACCTCACGTTCGGCGTCCCGCCCCGACGGGTCCCCGATCCGCCCCGTCGCACCGCCGGCGAGGGCGATCGGGCGGTGACCGCAGGCCTGCAACCACGCCATCGCCATCATCCCGACGAGGTTGCCGGCGTGCAGCGAGGGAGCCGTCGGATCGAACCCGACGTAGAA
>SLDB01000337.1 GCA_007125475.1 Nitriliruptoraceae bacterium
GATCCTGACGATCGCCAGCCTCGTCGAGCGTGAGACACGGGTGGCCGCCGAACGCGGCACGGTCGCCGGGGTGATCGCGAACCGGCTCGAGGAGGGGATGCGGCTGCAGATCGACGCGACGGTGGTGTTCGCCCACGGCGGCGGGCCGACGCAGCAGGTCCTCCTCGAGGACCTCGAGATCGACAGCCCGTACAACACCTACGTCGTCGACGGTCTCCCGCCGACCCCCATCAGCGGGGTGGGGACCGCGTCGCTGGCGGCGGCGGCCGACCCTGCCGACGTCCCGTACCGCTTCTACGTCCTGGACCCCGCCTGTGACGGCTCGCACCGGTTCGCCGAGACGAACGAGGAGCACGACGAGAACGTCGCGGCGTTCCGTGAGGCGGGCCGTTGCCTCGAGGAGGAACCGTGAGCCGACCCCCCGCCGGAGCCCCGTGGCCGACGGCCGCCACCCGACTGGTGGTGCTGTTGGGGTGGCCGGCCCGGCACTCGCTCTCCCCACAGCTGCACAACGCCGCGTTCGCTGAGCACGGGTTGGACCTGGTGTACCTCGCCGCACCCACCCCTCCGGGGTCGGTCGCGGGTGTCGTCACCGCGCTCGGTGAGCTCGGAGTGGTGGGGGCGAACGTCACCGTCCCGCACAAGGAGGTGGTCGTCGACAGCTGCGCCCACCTCACCGAGGAGGCCGAGCTCATCGGGGCGGTGAACACCCTGGCGTGGACCACCGACGGGGTGCTGGGGGAGAACACCGATGCCAGCGGGCTGAAGGCGGCGTTGACCGCGGAGGTCGCGGTCGCCGACGGTGACCGCTACGTGGTCCTGGGCACCGGTGGGGCGGCCCGGGCCGCCGTCGTCGCGATCGGAAGGCTCGGCGGTGAGCTCACCGTCGTCGGTCGGCGCCGGCACGCCGCCGAGGAGCTCGCCGGGTTGGGCGGCCGGGCCGGTGCGGTGCGGGTGGCCGCCGTCGACGTCGCCGACGACGCCGCGGTGACCGAGGCCGTCGGTGGGGCCAGGATCGTGATGAACGCCACCCCGTTGGGGATGGACGGGGAGCGCCTCCCGGAGCCGTTCCACCACCTGACTGCCGGGCAGGTCGCCTACGACCTGGTGTACGACCCGCCGCTCACCCCGTTCCTGGCCTCGGCCCGTCAGGCCGGGGTTCCCGGTCACCACGGCCTGGGGATGCTCGTGGCGCAGGCGGCGGTGAGCTACCGGATGTGGACCGGGATCGAGGCCCCCATGGGGGTGCTCTCGGCGGTCGCCGCCGCCGCTCTCAGCGAGCGCGCCAGGCACGCCTGACGTCTCGGGGCTCAGGCTGTCGGGGGGTGCTGCCGAGGTAGTGGGTGATGCATCACCACCCGTACCCACCGGAGCCCCGATGAGGAACCTGGACGAGATCCTCCTCGCGCGCGGGTCGGTGACCGAGGAGCAGCTGGCCGCCGCCGAGGACCAGCGACGGGGCGGGGCCCGTTCGCTACGCGACGTCCTCGTCGACGGAGGCGTGATCGCCGACGGCGAGTACGCCGCTGCGCTCGCCGAGCAGCTCGGGATGCGGTTCGTCGACCTCGCCGACGTGGAGATCGACGCGCGGGCCGCGACGCTGGTCTCCGAGTCGATCATGCGGCGCCACGGGGTGCTGCCGTTCGCCTACGAGGACGGCCGTCTGGTGGTGGCGATGAGCGACCCGACGAACGTCATCGCCCTCGACGACGTGCGCACGATCACGAAGATGGAGCTGCGTGCCGTCGTCGCCGCCCGCGCCGAGGTCATCGAGGCGATCGGGAAGTACGCCGCGATGGCCGACGACATCGAGGCGATGGCCGGCGACATCGCCGGTCAGGAGGACGAGCACCCCTCGCTGCGCGACCTGAAGGCCGCCACCGACGACGCCCCGATCGTGAAGTTCGTGAACGTGCTGATCACGCAGGCGGTCTCCGACGGCGCCTCCGACATCCACATCGAGCCCGGCGAGCGCGAGCTGCGGGTGCGTTACCGCATCGACGGCGTCCTGCACGAGGTGATGCGCGCGCCACGGTCGATCCAGGGCGGGGTGATCAGCCGCCTGAAGATCATGGCCGACGTCGACATCGCCGAGCGGCGCGTGCCGCAGGACGGCCGGATGTCGCTGACGGTGAACGGCAAGGGCATCGACCTGCGGTTCTCGACGCTGCCGACGGTGTACGGCGAGAAGGTCGTGATGCGGATCCTCGACAAGTCGTCGGTGCTGCTGTCCCTGGACGACCTGGGGTTCCTCGACCACAACCGCCAGCGCTTCGAGGCGGCGTTCCGCAAGCCCTACGGGATGACGCTGGTCACCGGCCCGACCGGTTCGGGGAAGTCGACGACGCTGTACGCGACGCTGAACGTCGTCAACGACGTCGGGGTGAACGTGATCACCACCGAGGACCCGGTCGAGTACCAGCTGCCGGGGATCAGCCAGGTGCAGGTGAACTCCAAGGTGGGGTTGACGTTCGCCTCGGCGCTGCGCTCGATCCTGCGACAGGACCCCGACATCGTCCTGGTCGGTGAGATGCGTGACCGCGAGACCGCCCAGATGGGGATCGAGGCGGCGCTCACCGGTCACCTGGTGCTCTCCACGTTGCACACCAACGACGCCCCATCCGCGGTGGTTCGCCTCACCGAGATGGGGGTGGAGCCGTTCCTGGTCGCCTCGGCGGTCGACTGTGTGCTGGCGCAGCGGCTGGCGCGGCGGGTGTGCACGCGGTGCACCGAGATGGTCCGGCCCGAAGCGAACCTGTTGAAGGAGGCGGGGTTCAGCGACGAGGTGGTCGCCGACCGCCCCGAGGTCCCGCGCGCGGTGGGGTGCTCGAGCTGCTCGCACACCGGCTACCGCGGTCGGATGGCGGTGCACGAGGTGATGACGGTGACCGAGGAGATCGAGCGGCTCGTCGTCGCCCGCGCCTCCACCGACGAGATCACCCGCACGGCGACCGAGCAGGGGATGCAGCACCTGCGCGATGACGGGCTGGCGAAGGTGCTGCGCGGCTGGACGACGATCGAAGAGGTCGCCCGCGTCATCATCTGACGCGGACGGATCACGCCGACCGGCTGACCGGGGGCGTGCATGAAGGAGGGTGTGACGTGGCGGGACTCGCAGAGCTCCTCGTCGAACGCGGGGTGGTCTCCACCGATGGCCTGCGACAGGCCGAGGCCCACCGGGCCGAGCACGGCGGCAACCTCGCCCAGAGCCTGGTGGCGCTGCGGCTGGCGACCGAGGCCGACCTGGTGCGGGTGCTGGCCGGCACGGTCGGGATGCCCTACACCGACGTCGACGGCGCGTCGGTGGACCCGGTCGCCGTCGGGTTGGTGCCACCGGAGGTGGTGCGACGGTTCGCGGCGTTGCCGGTGGGGTTCGGCGCCGGTGACGACCTCGTCGTCGCGGTCGCCGACCCGAAGGCCGGTGACGAGCTGGTCGACCGTCTGCAGGCCGAGTCCGGGATGCGGGTGACCCTGGCGCTGGCACCCCGACGGGAGCTGACCGAGGCGATCGCGGTACACGCCGGCGCCCCGGCCGCCCCGGCCGCCCC
>SLDB01000094.1 GCA_007125475.1 Nitriliruptoraceae bacterium
ACGGTGCGGTCGCCGAACAGTTGGGTCATGAGCTTGAGGTAGGGCGTCTCGCCACACCCCGCGCAGGCGCCCGAGAACTCGAACAGCGGCTGCAGCGTCTGCGTGTGCTTCACGGTGTCGTGCCGGACGTCCCGGCGGTCCGGGTACGGGATCGTCTGGAAGTGCCGGAAACGCTCGCGCTCCGCCGACCGGTGCTCGTCGGCCGGCCGCATCATGATCGACTTCTCCCCGATCGCCTCCTTGGACACGGCCGGGCAGGCCTCCACGCACACCCCGCACCCGGTGCAGTCGTCCGGCGCG
Organism: Nitriliruptoraceae bacterium; assembly: GCA_007125475.1. Classification (GTDB taxonomy): domain Bacteria; phylum Actinomycetota; class Nitriliruptoria; order Nitriliruptorales; family Nitriliruptoraceae; genus SLDB01. The sequence continues at coordinate 301 of SLDB01000094.1, forward strand.
ACCTGCACGGTCAGCAGGTGGTCGGTGAGGTCACGGTCCTTGAACGGCTTCGACAGGAACCCGTCGGGGGCCTGTTCGAGGGCGTCGGGCTCGAAGACCTTGATCTGGATCGCCGCATGGGGGCAGACGATCGCGCACTTGCCGCAGTCGATGCACAGGTCCGGGTCCCAGATCGGGATCTCGTCGGCGAGTGAGCGCTTCTCCCACCTCGCCGTTCCGGTGGGGAACACGCCGTCCACCGGGAGCGCCGAGACCGGGAGCAGCTCGCCGTCACCTTCGAGGATCCGGGCGGTGACCCGCTCGACGAACGCATCGACGTCCCCGGCGGCGACGGGTCGGAGCTCCAGCGCCCGCTCGATCGCGCCGGGGCGGCGATGGGTCGCCGTCGTGTCGGAGGGCAGGTCGACCTCGTGGACGGCCCCCACCGCCGCCCGGATCGCCCGCAGGTTGCGCTCGACGATGTTCGGGCCGTGGACCGCGTACGTCGCCCGGGTCGCCGCCTCGATGGCCTCGACCGCGGCGTCGGTGGGCAGCAGCTGGGAGGCGACGAAGAACGCCGTCTGCATCACCGTGGAGATCCGCCCACCGAGGCCGGCTTCGCGGGCGGTGGCGTACCCGTCGATCGTCACCAGGCGGAGCGAGCGGTCGAGGATCACCTGTTGCGCATCGAGCGGGAGGCGGTCGAAGACTTCGTCGGGACCGAACGGCGCGTTGAGCAGCAGGGTCCCCCCGTCGCGGACGGCACCGAGGACGTCGAGTCGCTCGAAGAGCCCGAACTGGTGGCAGGCCACGACGTCGGCGGCTTCCACGAGGTACGGGGAGGTGATCGGCTCGTCGGAGAACCGCAGGTGGGAGACGGTCGTCGCCCCCGACTTCTTCGAGTCGTACACGAAGTACGCCTGCGCGTGCCGCCCGGTCTCCTCGGCGATGATCTTCGCGGTGTTCTTGTTCGCGCCGACGGTGCCGTCGGAGCCGAGTCCGAAGAACACCGCGGTGAGCTCGGAGTCCGGGCGGGGCAGCTCGAGCTCGGCGGGGGCGATCGACAGGTCGGTGACGTCGTCGACGATCCCGACGGTGAACCGCGGTCGTGGCACGTCGGCGGCGAGTTCGCGGAACACCCCGGCGGCCATCGCCGGGGTGAACTCCTTGCTGGAGAGGCCGTAGCGACCGCCGATGATCCGTGGCATCTGCGTCCGGGTACCGGTCGCGACCGCCTCCGCGAGGGCGTGGGTGACGTCGAGGTGCAACGGCTCGGCCGGCGCACCCGGTTCCTTGACCCGGTCGAGGACCGCGACGCGCTGCACGCTGGCCGGGAGGGCGGCGGCGAGCTCGGCGGCCGGGAACGGCCGGTAGAGGCGGACGGTGAGGACCCCGATCCGTTCGCCACGGGCGTTGAGGTGGTCGACGACCTCGCGGACGGTGTCGGCACCGGAGCCCATGATCACCACGACGTCCTCGGCGTCGGCGGCGCCGTGGTAGTCGACGAGGTGGTACTCGCGCCCGGTGCGCTGGCCGAGTCGGTCCATCACCTGCTGCACCACCGACGGGACGGCGTCGATGTACGGGTTCGCGGCCTCACGCGCCTGGAAGAACACGTCCGGGTTCTGCGCCGAGCCGCGCAACGACGGCCGGTCGGGGTCCAGGGCACGGGCGCGGTGCGCGATGACGTCGTCCTCGTCGATCAGCGCCCGCAGGTCGTCGTCGGAGAGGACGTCGACGACGTTGAGCTCGTGGGAGGTGCGGAAACCGTCCATGAAGTGCAGCACCGGCACGCGTGACGCCAGCGTCGCGGCGTGAGCCACGGCGGCGAGGTCGTGGGCCTCCTGCGGTGACGCGGACGCCAGCATCACCCACCCGGTCCCACGTGCGGACATGACGTCCGAGTGGTCGCCGAAGATCGACAGTGCGTGGGTCGCCAGCGTGCGTGCCGCGACGTGCATCACCGCCGGGGTGAGCTCGCCGGCGATCTTGTACATGTTGGGGAGCATCAGCAGCAGGCCCTGGGAGGCGGTGAATGTCACGCCGAGCGCACCCGCCTGGATCATGCCGTGCAACGCCCCGGCGGCGCCGCCCTCGGACTGCATCTCGACCACACCCGGGACGACACCCCACAGGTTCTCGCGGCCGGCGCTGGCCCAGGCATCGGCGTGCTCCCCCATCGGCGAGGCCGGGGTGATCGGGTAGATCGCCGTCGCGTCACTGAGCGCGTAGGCGACCCGGGCGACGGCCTCGTTCCCGTCGATGCAGACACGTGCCATACCGGCCTCCTCGGCGACGACCGACCCCGCACACACCCGCCAGCAGCCACACGGCCCGGCAGAGGCACCATCGACATATCGCTATTCGCTATCGATGAGGTGGTCTGCGACGACGCTAGGCGCCGGACACTGCCGGCGGTACCGACGGTGGTCCCCACGCGACGGGACCATCAGCCCCATCCGCGCGACCTTGCGATGGTGACGGTGACCGACCGGTGGCCGACGCCGTGCCGGTGAGCGCACCATCGACCGGCGCGGCGACCACGTCTCGACGGCCGATTCGATCCAACCCTCGGGGTTACACTCGCCGGCATGAGACTCGAATTGGGCCGGCGGGCCGACTACGCGATCCGTGCCACGCTGGCGCTGGCGTCCGGCTACCCCTCGGGGGAGCTGTGCAAGGCCCGGACGATCGCCGAGGAGATGGCGATCCCGCAGAGCTACATCCCGCAGATCCTCGCCGAGCTGGTCCGGGCTGGGATCGCGGACTCGGTGGCGGGACGCGACGGTGGCTACCGACTCGCTCGTGACCCCGGAGACGTCACCCTCCTCGAAGTCGTCGAGGCCGCGGACGGGGAGGTCATCTCCACCTCGTGCGTCCTGCGCAGCGGGCCGTGCCGCTGGGAAGACCTGTGCGCCGTGCACGTGCCGTGGGCGCGGGCCCAGTTCGCCCTCCTCGACTCGCTGGCCGAGGTGACGTTCGCCGACATCACCGCGATCGACGCCGCACTGGTCGACGGCACCTACCGCATCCCCGACGACGCCCTCCCGGCCCGCGAGCGCGCACGAGCCGGGTAGCCACCCGGGCGCGTCACGGGTGGAGCCCCGCCGCGCGGGCGACGGGGCTCCGGGTCGAGCAGGTGCCGGGGAGGACCTACTCGACGATGAGGGCGGTCACCATCCCGAACATCCCGGTGTCACGCTCGGCGTGGGTGAGGATGTGGCAGTGCAGCACCCACACCCCGGGGTCGGTGGCCTGGATCAGCACCGAGTACCGCTCGCCCGGGGCGACGTCGACGGTGTCCTCCCACTGCGGGGAGTCCAACGGGAAGCCGTCCTTGGCGAAGACGAGCTGTGGGAACTGGTGCAGGTGCATCGGGTGGTGGGTGAGCCCCTCGTTGTAGTAGTGCAGCACGACCCAGTCGCCCTCCTCGACGACGATCGGTTCGGTGCCGGGGAACGACTTGCCGTTGAGGGAGAGCCCGATGTTGCCGGCGTCGTTGAGGATCATCGGGATCTCGACGGCGACGTCGAGGTCCTCCTGGTCGGGGATGGCGCGGCCGCTGATCTCCTGGCCGTAGGGGATCGGGGTGTCACCGACGATGAACGCGCCGAACATGCCGTTGGGCAGCTTCTTCTGCCCGTGGTGATGCGGGTGGTACATCCCGATCGCCGGCTCGGTGGCGGTGAACTCGTAGGTGAACTCCTCGCCGGGCTCGATCAACGGCTGGGTGAGCGGCGCGACCCCGTCCTGATCGTTGGGGACGCGCACGCCGTGCCAGTGGACGTCGGTGCCCATCGGCAGGTCGTTCTCGACGACCACCCGTACCTGGTCGCCGACGTCGACACGGATCTCGGGTCCGGGGATCTGGCCGTTGTACCCCCAGCCCTCGACGACGTCGCCGGGTGCCCGCTCCCAGTCGAAGATCTCGGCGACGAGGCGGAACACCTTGGTGCCGTCGTCGAGGACCTCCTCGGGCTCGAGCCGCTGGTTCCCGCGCCCCTCGGTCTCGGCGGGGAACTCGAGGATCGTGTCGTGCATCGCCTGGTCCAGCGCCTCCCAGTCGATCTCGTCGGCGGCGTGGTCGTCGTGCGGGGCGTCGCCGCCGGCGTCCGCCCCCCCGACGACGAGTCCGCCGATCATCCCGCCGGACTCGTGGCCGGGGACGGTGCAGAACACCTCGTAGACCCCGGGCTCGAGGCCGTCGAGGTCGAGGGTGTAGGACTCGCCCGGGTCCAGCATCGGGGTGGCGACCCCGCTGCCACGGACTTCGAGGTCGTGCTCGGCGGCGCCGTCGTTGGTCACCACCAGGCTGCCACCCTCGGCGACCTCGATGGTCTCGGGGGTGATCGCGAACTCGGTGAGGGAGGCCTCGACCTGGTCGGGGAGGTCGGCCGCGTCGTCGTCAGCACCGTCATCCGCCGGGGCAGGGTCAGTCGCGGTGGCCGAGGTCGCGGTACTCGCGCTGGTGATCAGCGCGCCGCCGGCGAGCACCAGCGCGACGATCGCGATCACCGCGGTCGCGATCGACCCAATGGTCCGTTCCTCACTCATCTTGGGCGTCCTTCGGTGGTGGTCGTGCCGACCGGGGTCCGGTCGGGGGATGGGTTTGGGGCGGTCGAAGCCGGTGCGCCGGGCACACCACCCAGACCGGTGGAGAGCCTCACCGCGCAGAACCCTTCGTGGCAGGGTCAGGGTTCACGAGCCGCCGTGACATCGGGCCCCACCCCGGCAGGGCCGTCCGGCCCTACCGCACCCGAGCTCCCCGACGACCGGTGGGCCGACCGTCACTCGACCCCGGATCCGAGGCGGCGGCCGGAGACCTCGTCGGCGACGATCTGCACCCACGTCGTGCGCCCGCCCTCGGGGTCGGCCCAGGTCTCCAGGGTGTGCTCGAGGCGGTCGACGCGCTCCACGTCGTCGATGATCCGGGCGGTGCCACGGACCAGCACCGACCAGCCACTGCGTCGGACGGGGTCGTAGTCGTCGAGGTGGAACGCGACGGGGGCACCGATGATCGCGGCGTCGAGCTTGCCCCCCGCCAGACTGCGGAACACCACCGTCGACCCGTCGACGCCATGATTGACGGGGGTGATCATCGGCTCACCGGCATCGATGTACGCCAGCCGTCCCACGGGCCGACTCCGGAGCAGGGCCAGCGACTGGGCCAGTGGGAGGACCTCGAGTCCATGGCGGTCGGTCGAACGGCTCACGTGCCACCTCCGGGAGGGTTGGTCGGGGACCGGACGCTGGCTGCCAGCGTCGGTGCCCGGCGCACCGTGCGGCAGGGCCGCTCGGCCCCATTCGTCCGGGCCGAGCGGTGTGTCGCCGAACCCTCCCGGGAGCACCGCAGGGCGGCTCCCTGTCAGGAGCCGCGCTCCATCTGCGTGTAGAACACCGCGGCCTCGGTCCGGCGCTGCATCCCGAGCTTCCCCAGCAGGTTGGAGACGTAGTTCTTCACCGTCTTCTCGGCCAGGTGCATCGCGTCGGCGATCTGGCGGTTCGTCAGGCCGTCGGCGATGTGGCCGAGGATCTTCCGCTCCTGATCCGAGAGCGACGCCAGACGGGGGTCCTCCTCCGCGCCCCGGCGCAGGCGGTCCAGGACACGCCCGGTGAGGGTGGGGTCGAGGAGCGAGTCCCCGGCGGCGACACGACGCACGGCGTCGACGAGGTCGTTGCCCTTCACGTCCTTGAGGAGGTAGCCCGCCGCACCGGCCATGATCGCGTTGAACAACGCTTCGTCATCGCTGAACGAGGTCAGCATCAGGCAGGCGATCCGTGGGTCACGGGCCCGGACCTCCCGACAGACCTCGACGCCGTTGCCGTCGGGGAGGCGGACGTCGAGGACCGCGACGTCGGGCGCCGTCTGGGCGATCCCGGCCAGCGCCATCCCGGCGCTCCCGGCGTCACCGACGACCTCGATGTCGTCCTCACTGTCGAGGAGTTCCTTCAACCCGCGCCGGACGACTTCGTGGTCGTCGACCAGGAACACCCGGACACTCACGGTTCCTCCGATACCCAGTGGACACCGGCGAGGATAGACGCCTGCGGACGCGGCACGCGCCCATCACCGGCGGGGCAGGCCGACGTGGGGGCGTAGGCCGGCGGGGTGGATCAGGCTAGGCCGTGACATCCGGTCGGGGATCGGCGGGGACTCCCCCGCCGCTGAGCACCGATGCCGAGGTGATCTGTGCGGCGAGGTCGGTGAGGAAGCCGAACATCGTCGACCGGGCCACCCGTCGCAGCGCGACCGCGTCCGCGGCGGAGCCCAACGCCCCACCGGGCGGCCGGTACCAGCCGTCGAGGATGAGGGTCCCGTGGGTGTCGTCGACCCGGTGCAGGCCGAGCTCGCCGTCGAAGGAGGGCAACAGGCGGTCGAACGCCCCCGCCCCGACGCCTTCGGGGGCCGGCTCCCACGACAACGAACGCCACCACGTCGACCCGGCCCGCCACGGCGGGCCGACCGCGACGGCGACCACCCGGGTCACACCACCGCCACGGACGGGGACCGCCCACCGGTCGGCGGCGCCATCACGTCGCGACGCCGGGAGCCACCGTGACGGGTCGGCGGCGAACACCTGGCCCAGAGCCGTCACGTCACCCACCACGGGGAGGAACGTCCGTACCGAACTCGTCACCACACACCTCCTCGACCTCCCCGACGTTACGACTCCGACCGTCGACCCGATCAGGGCTCAAAGTCCCGACACGGCAGGACGTTGGGCGCCCCGGCGGGTGGTTGACAGTCCCCCCGCCTCCGCCTAAACATCACTCTCATGCTAATGGTTGTTGCTCCGGAAATGTTATTGACGCCACACAGATTTTCCGGCAGAACCAAGCGGTATGGGAGGAGGTCGTGGGCCGACCTGGGGGGCGTGAAGCCGCGCCCCGACGGCGGACGTCACGGCCACCGGCGGCGAGTTCGGGCCGGGTCACGACACGACGCACCCGTGGACAGGAGAGCGCCCCGTGGACGACGTATCCGATGAGGTCCCCTGGCAGCAACGCGCCCTCGACAACATCTGGGTGCTGATCGTGATCAGCCTCGTGGTGCCCGGCCTGCTCTACCTCGGCTGGGGCCTGTGGGAGCTCGCCGAACTCCCCACATGGGGAGGTGGCTGACCCCTGCGCCAACTGCCCGGTGACCGCGACCGAATCCCCGCCTGTGAGACGGCCGACACCTCGAGGAGGCCCACGTGGCCAGCGACGACCCCAACGACGGCGCCCCCACCGGCAAGGGCCCCGGCCCCGCCCACCACGGCGACGACACCGAGTTGAGCACCCTCCTCCCACCTCGCCGACGATGGTGGACCGCGCTGGGACCGGACGAGCGCCGGTGGCTGACGATCGCGTTCGTGTGGTGCCTGATCCTGTTCACGGGGATGTACGTCTGGATGGGGATCGGCGATCAGCAGACCCCGATCGAGTCGTACCGCATCGAGCCCGACGACTTCGCGGCCGAGGTCGAGGCGTTCGTCGACGAGCACCAGATCGGTGAACGTGAGGGCGCCGCGGTGGTGGCCCCGCCTCCGGGGAGCGACGTCTTCCTGCAGGCGAACCAGTTCGCGTTCCGCCCGGTCCTGCAACTCGAGCGTGACGAGACCTACCGCCTCCTGGTGTCGTCCACCGACGTGCAGCACGGCCTGTCGCTGCAGCCGGTGAACCTCAACTTCCAGGTGCTGCCCGGCTACCTGTACGTGATCGAGATCACCCCCGACCGCACCGGGGAGTTCCCGATCATATGCAACGAGTACTGCGGGCTGGGCCATCACGTGATGACCGGACTGATCGTCGTCGACGGCGAGGAGGCCTGACCATGACCACGCTCACCGCTCCGCCGTCACGGGTCTGCAACGTCACCGGGTTCGTGATCGACCGCAACGGGCAGCGCCTGGCACTGGCCAACGTCGTCGCCGGGGTCGTCCTGCTGGCCTTCGGTGGCTCCCTGGCGATCCTCATCGCGCTCCAGCGGCAGGGCCTGCCGATCAGCGATGACTGGTGGTACCGGCTGGTGGCGAGCCACGGCGCCACGATGCTGCTGTTCTGGCTGTTGCTGTTCGAGGTCGGCGCCCTCTACTGGGGCTCGACGATGCTCCTCAACGCGCGGATGCGCCTGCCCCGCCTCGCCTGGGCGAACTTCGCGATGATGGTCGTGGGGATACTCATGGCCCAGTGGGCGATGCTCACCGGTCGGGCCACCGTGATGTTCACCGCCTACCCGCCGCTCACCGCGCACTGGGCCTACTACCTCGGCGTGCTGCTGTTCGCCGTCGGTGTGCTGGTCGCGTGCATCTTGTTCTTCACCAACGTCCTCACCGCCCGGCGCGAACGCACCTACGAGGGATCGCTGCCGCTGGTCGTCTACGGCCTCGTCGCTGCGGCCGTGATCGCGCTGTACTCGCTGCTCACCGGCGCGGTGGCGTACGGGCTGCTGTTCCTGCAGTCGGTCGGCGTCATCGAGAACGTCGACCCGGCGACGTACCGGCTGTTCTTCTGGGGCATCGGCCACGGCGCGCAGCAGGTCAACCTCGCCGCGATGGTGGCGGTGTGGTACGCGCTGGTTGGCTTCACCCTCGGTGGCCGGCCCGTCAACGAGGGGTTGAGCCGGTTCGCGTTCCTGCTCTTGATCGCGTTCATCCACCTGGGGGCGGTGCACCACCTCTTGGTCGACCCGGGGCTCGGCACCAGCCACCGCATCATGAACACCAGCTACCTGCTGTACCTCGCGGTGCTCGCCAGCCTCATCCACGCCTTCTCGATCCCTGCGGCGATGGAGGTGGCCCAACGGGAGCGCGGCTACACCCAGCGCCTGTTCACCTGGCTGAAGAAGGCACCGTGGCGCGAGCCGGGGTTCTCCTCGCTGGTGCTCTCGATCGTGTACTTCGGCTTCATCGCCGGGGTGACGGGGGTGCTGATGGGGACGATGCAGCTGAACATGCTGATCCACAACACGCTGTTCGTCGTCGGCCACTTCCACGCCACGGTCGTCTCCGGCACGACCCTGGCGTTCATGGGGATCTCCTACTACCTGTTGCCGCTGCTCTCCCAGCGCCGCCTGGTCGGGGTGAGGATGGCCCGCTGGCAGCCCTACGTCTTCGCCGGGGGGCTGGTCATCCTCACCGCCGCGATGCTCGTCGCCGGTCAGCTGGGCGTGCCGCGACGGGTCGCCGACCTGGAGTACAGCGGCTCACCGATCGGGGTCACGCTGTTCGAGACCGGGCCGACCCCGGCGATCATGCTCATCGTCTCGATCGGCGCGCTCATGGCCGTCGCCGGCGGGATCATGTACGTCGCCGTGATGGTGCTCACCCTCCTCAAGGGGGAGCACACCGACCGGCCGGACGCCGGGCTGGGCTTCGCCTTCGGCACCCCCGAACGCGAGCGCCGGGCCGCCGCGCAGGAGGAGGCCGCGGTGGCGACCGCGCAGGCCACCCTCACCGCCGAGGCCCCCACCGAGGACCGCCGCCCCCGTCGCTGGGCGAAGTTCGAGGCACCGGGGACCTACGTGCTGGTCCTCGGGTTCCTCGCCTGGTTCGTGGTGATGTACCTCGTCGCCCACCTCAACCTCGCACGCGCCTGGCCGGTCGGATGACCGACCTGCCGGCACACGCCGGCCCGGTGCCGCTGACGTGGCACCGGGCCGGCGAGTACGTGTCACTCACCAAACCGCGGATCATCGAGTTGCTGCTGGTGACCACGGTCCCGTCGATGCTGCTGGCCGCCGGCGGGTGGCCGGGGACCGGGCTGCTGGCCGCGACGGTCGTCGGCGGTGCGCTGGTCTCCGGATCGGCCCACGCGACGAACATGGTGATGGAGCGCGACATCGACGCCGCGATGCGGCGCACCGCCCACCGCCCCATCCCGTCGGGGAGGATCGCCCCGCGTGACGCCACGGTGTTCGCGGCCGTCCTGCTCCTCGTCGGCACCGCCCTGATGCTCGCCGTCGCGGGGGTGCTCGCCGCGGCCCTCACCGTCGGGGCCTGGGTGTGGTACGTCGGGATCTACACGTGGTGGCTGAAGCGCCGCAGCACCCAGAACATCGTGATCGGTGGCGTCGCCGGGGCCGCCCCCCCGCTGATCGGGTGGGCCGCCGTCACCGGCACCGTGCAGGCACCGGCGCTGGTGCTGTTCGCCGTGGTGGTGCTGTGGACGCCGACGCACTTCTGGGCGCTGGCGATCGGGACCGGCACCGACTACGCGAAGGCTGGGGTGCCGATGCTCCCGTCGGTACAGGGGCCGGCGGCCGCGGCCCGCCACGGCGCCGGCTACGCCGCGGCCACGGCGGTGACCGCGGCGTCGCTCCCCCTCACCGGTGTCGGCGGGGTGTGGCTCGGTGTCGTCCTCGGCGTCCTCGGCGTCGTGTTCGTCGGCAGCGCGCTCCGCGTCGTCGCCGACCCACGGCCGGCGACGTCGTGGCGCCATTTCCACACCTCGAACCTCTACCTCGCCGTGCTCTTCGTCGTCGTCGCGGTCGCCGCGCTGCTGCCGTGAGCGCCACCGGGGCCCGGCTGGCGGGGCTGGCCATGCTCGTGGCAGTGGCCATCCTCGCCACGCCGGAGCGGGCCGAGGCCCACACCCGGACCCAGGAGGTCACCAACGTCGTCAGCGCGCTGACCACCGAGCCGGAGATCGACGGGGTGTCCTGGACGGTCCACACCGGGGGCTTGTTGATCACCGCCGAGAACCGCACCGACGCCGTCCTCGTCGTCCGCGGCTACGACGGCGAGCCCTACCTGCGGATCGGCCCGCAGGGGGTGGAACGCAACCGTCGCTCCCCGACGACCTACCTCAACGACGAGCGGTTCACCGCGCGCACCGGCCGTGACGTCGCCGACCGCGCCCCGGCGATGCCCACCGACGTCGACCCGGACGCCGAACCCGAGTGGGTCGCCCACCGCGACGAGCCGGTGGCGACCTGGCACGACCACCGGACCCACTGGATGTCACCGGCGCCGCCGAGGTTCGTCGAGGCCTCGCCGGTGTCGCGGGCGGCGATGCGCATGCGACTGGTGGGGCCGATCGGCGTGGCGGGGAGCGACGCCGGGGTGTTCGCGACGTGGGAGGTCCCCGCGGAACTCGACGGTCGCCCGGCCGGCGTCACCGGCGAGCTCGCCTGGCAGGACCCGCCACCGATGTGGCCGTGGCTGCTGGCGGCCCTGGTGCTGACGACGCCGGCGGTGGCCGGTTGGCGCCGCCTCGACTCCGATCTGATGGTCCGGCCGGCTGCAGTCGTGGTCGCCACGGTCGCGGTGGTCAACGGGGTCCACCTGGTCGACGACGTGCTGGCCTGGCCGACACCCGTCGTCGACGAGCTCTTCGGCGTCCTGCACACCGCGACGTTCCTCGCCGCCGGGCTCGGCGGCGCGGTGTGGGCCTGGTCGGTCACCGGGGGTCGCCGCCTGGCACTGGGGATCGCCTCGGGCGCCCTCCTCTACCACCAGGGGGTGGTGCACCTGCCGATGCTCGCCGCCTCCCAGTTCCCGACGGTGTGGCCGCCGCAGCTGGTCCGCCTCACCGTGGCGCTCGGCATCATGCAGGCGCTATGGGTGGGGGTCGTACTGCTGCGCACCGCCCGAGCGGGCGATCGGGTCGCGACGACGGTCCCCGAGCAGCCACCGGCAACGGCGGCGGACGCCGACCGGCACCCGTCGATGCGCCCCTGACCGGGGCGAACGCCGGGGACGATCGGCCTCACACGACGCCGAGGGCCTCCATCGCGTCGGCCACCCGCAGCAGTCCGGCGATGTTCGCCCCGGTGACGTAGTCGCCCGGGACGTCGAACTCCTCGGCGGTGTCGTGACACAGCCGGTGGATCTCGGACATGATCTCCGACAGGCGCGCCTCGGTGTGGTCGAACTCCCACCGGTCGCGGCTGGCGTTCTGCTGCATCTCCAACGCCGAGGTCGCCACGCCTCCGGCGTTGGCGGCCTTCCCCGGTCCGAACGCCACCCCGGCTCCGGTGAGGGTGCGCACCGCCTGCCGGGTGGTCGGCATGTTCGCCCCCTCGACGACGGCGGTGCAGCCGTTGGCCACCAGGGCCCGTGCATCGTCGCCGTTGAGCTCGTTCTGCGTCGCACAGGGCACGGCGACGTCACAGGGGATCTCCCAGATCCTCCCACGCTCGGAGACCACCGCGGAGCGGCGACGCTCGGCGTAGTCGGCGAGTCGCCCGCGCTCGACCTCCTTGACCTGCTTGAGCAGCTCGAGGTCGATGCCGTCCGGGTCGTGGACCACGGCACTGGAGTCCGAGCACGCCACGACCCGCGCCCCGAGCTGGTGCAGCTTCTCGATCGCGTAGATCGCGACGTTCCCGGAACCGGAGACGAGGCAGGTACGCCCGTCGAGGTGACCCCCACGGGCGGCGAGCATGTCCTCGAGGAAGAACACGGTGCCGTACCCGGTCGCCTCCTTGCGCACCCGCGAACCGCCCCACTCCAGGCCCTTGCCCGTGAGGACCCCCGACTCGTAGCGGTTGGTGATCCGCTTGTACTGACCGAACAGGTACCCGATCTCCCGGGTGCCCACCCCGATGTCGCCGGCCGGCACGTCGGTGTACTCACCCAGGTGCCGGTGCAGCTCG
>SLDB01000239.1 GCA_007125475.1 Nitriliruptoraceae bacterium
CCGGCGACCAGCTCCGCCTCGGCCCGCAGGTCCGGGGGGTGGCGCACCAGGGTGGTCTCCCGGACGCCGTCGGCGTTCCCGACGTCGGTGACACGGTAGCCACGGCCACGGAGGGCATCGGCGGTATCACCGGCGAGCCCGGAGACCCCGGCACCGTTGAGGACCGCGACCTCGACGTCGGCGGGCTCCGGCCGGTGATCCCCATCGGTGAACACCGACCCGTCCCGGAACCGGGCGAACAGCACGGCAGCCTCGGCGGTCCGCGGCTCGAGGACGTCGGCGCCCCCCGCGGTGCGGACCGGGTCGGCCGGCACCGTGTACGTCGGGACGTCGCCGCCGGCCAACGCCCGGGCGCCCCGCGCGGCGCGGAACCCGGCGATCGGCCCGAACCCGCGGTCGACGACGACGGCGTCCCCCGCACCCCGCGCCAACTCCCACAGCCGGACCGGGTTCAGCAGCGTCGCCGGCCGGGCGACCTCGCTCGCCAGTGCCCGCACGAACTGCTGCTGACGCTGGATGCGCTGCAGGTCGTCGTCGATCTTGCGGACGCGGACGAACCCCAGTGCGTCGCCGCCGTCGAGGCGCTGGCAGCCGGCCGGCAGGTCGATCCCCGCGTCGCGGTCGGCGATCGCCTCGTCGAGGCAGAGCTCGACGCCGCCGACGGCGTCGACGAGGTCGCGGAACCCCCCGAACGTCACCCGGGCGGTGTGCTGGACGTCGATCCCGGACAGGGACCGGACGGTGTCGACCAGGCACGACTCCCCGCCCAGCGAGTACGCGACGTTGATCCGACCGATCGACCCGTCGCACCGCTCGACCCACAGGTCCCGCGGGAACGACAGCATCGCCGCGTCGCCGCCGGAGATCGACAACAGCAGGATCGTGTCGGTCCGGTCACCCTCGAACTCGTCGGCGAGCCCGGTCGAGAGTTCGATCTGCTCCTCCCGGGTGAGGCCCTCGCGGCTGTCGGAGCCGATCACGAGGATGTGGGTCGGCGACGTCGAGGCCGCCAGCCCCTCGACGGGGGTGCGGGGGACCTGGAGGAGGAGTGCGATCGGGAACGCCACGGCGACGACGAGGACGGTGACGGTGACCACGAGCGCCCACCGTCGCAGCCGGCGCAGGCGGGCCGAGCCTTCGACGGTCGGGCCCCAGGCGTCGTTCACCGCGTTCCCTTCAGCCGGTCACCATGGAGGGTGGCAGGTGCGCGGTGTCGCTGAACGACTGCAGGCTGAAGATCGATCCCCCCGCGATCGTTCGGGTGTCCAGCGTCGTGATCGAGGCGTGATCGGAGGAGAACCGTTCCCACTCCCACGGTTCGGGGTCCAGGCCCAGCAGGTGTCCCAGGACGACCGAGTTCGTCCCGGCGTGGGCGACGACGAGGAGCCGGTACGGAGTGTCGGGGATCTCCCACAGGCCGTCGTCGCGGCGGTGGATGCCGCGCTCGGCGAACTCGTTGCTCAACCCGATCGTGACCCGGGCGTGGAAGTCGTGGAAGCTCTCGCCACCGGGCATCCCGTCCCACCACTCCTCACGTGGCCGGTCGCGGGCGGTGCGCAACGCCCGCCCGACCTCCTCGGCGGGCGTTCCCTGCCAGGAGGCGGGCATGTGGATCTCGTGCAGCCACGCACGGTCCTCGACCAGGGGGGTGTCGATCCGCTCGAGGATCGGGGCCGACGTCTCCTGCGCCCGGGTCGCCGTCGACCTCAGGACCTCGTCGAAGTGCTGCCCGGCGAGCCGGTCGGCGACGAGTTCGGCCTGTTGACGCCCCCGCTCGGTCAGGGCCGGGTCGACCTGCGCCTGTCGGTCGCGCGCCCACTCCGGCTGGGCGTGCCGGACGAGGACGATCTCCATGCGACGGTGGTCCTTGGTTCGGGGAGGCGGACGCTACTGCCGGCGGCGTGGTGCCCCAAGATCACCGACGGATGGCGGTCTCAGCGCTCGTACTCGTCGTCGCCGTCGTCGAGCGGCAGCTCCCGGCCGACCGTCGAAGCCAACCACTCGATCGCCTCCTCGTAGGTGACGACGTCGGCGGCCGCCGCACGCTGTGCCGCATCGATTCGGCCGTGGGCCCATCGCAGGTCCATCTCGCCGGGGCGGTCGTAGGACGGGTCCGGCTCGTCCATCCTCGACCGGAGCTCGAACTCCTCGATGAGGGCCTCTACCGCCGCGGCGCCCCGCGGGGTGCGTCCAGTCGTGCTGGCCATCGGTGACCTCCGTATCGATGTTCATCGGTGGGTGAGGATGCGGTACGTCCCGTCGCTGGCGTGAGGCTACGGCCACCGACCGGGGTGGGCCACCGCCCATCGCGGTCGGCTGTGCCGCGGCGACGGTCCGGTCAGCGCCGGCGCGGCTGTGCCGCGGCGACGACCTCCTTCGGGGTCTGCTCGGGGGTGAAGCAGCAGTCGGTGGGGCAGGCGTCGTGGTTCGGGCCCCGGGTCCCCAGTGACCGGGCAGGCGCGTCTTCGAGGCGTTCCAGGACCAGCTCACGGATCATGGCCACGAACCGAGGGTCGGTGCCGACCGTCCCTGCCCGTGCGAACGGCAGACCGACCTCCGCGGCGGCGTCGCTGGCCTCGACGTCGAGGTCGTAGACCACCTCCATGTGGTCGGAGATGAACCCGATCGGGACGCACACCGCACCGGTGGCACCGTGCTCGGCCAACGACGCCAGATGATCGCCGATGTCGGGTTCCAGCCACGGGATCGACGGTGGCCCGGATCGTGAGTTGAACACCAGTTGCCACGACCGTGGTCCGGCGGGGGACGGGGCGGCCCGGTCGAGCCGTTCCATCACGATCCGGCAGGCTTCGTAGTGCTGGGCCTCGTAGTCGCAGTGCCGCGCCATCGTCCGCGGGATCGAGTGGGTGGTGAACACGATCTCGGCGGTGTCGGCGGCCGAGGCGGGGAGTTCGCTGAGCGCCGCACGGATCAGGTCCACCTGGGGCTCGAGGAACCCCGGGTGGTTGTAGAACACGCGGAGCTTGTCGAGCTCCGGCGCACCGTCGACGGCGGCACGTGCCTCGGCGAGGTCCTCGCGGTACTGACGGCACCCCGAGTAGGACGAGTACGCCGAGGTCACGAAGCAGATCGCCCGTCGCACCCCGTCGTCGCGCATCTCGGCGATGGTGTCGGTGAGGAGCGGGTGCCAGTTGCGGTTCCCGAAGTACACCGGGAGGTCCGGGCCCTCCGCGAGGAGCAGCTCCCGCAGGCCGGCCGCCAGCGCCCGGTTCTGGTCGTTGATCGGTGAACGTCCCCCGAACGCGACGTAGTGCTGGCTGACCTCCTCGAGACGCTCGCGCGGCACGTTCCGACCGCGCGTGACGTTCTCCATGAAGGGGATGACCTCGTCGGGGTGTTCTGGCCCGCCGAACGAGACCAGCAGGATCGCGTCGTACGCCGTGGCCACTTCCACCTCCCGGTTGCAGTGTCGGGCCCGAGGTGCCGGCGTGGCCGCCGGAGGACCGCCTCGCCGCCATGTGGGTGTTCGGAGCCGCCGAGCCTACGGCGTGGTC
>SLDB01000206.1 GCA_007125475.1 Nitriliruptoraceae bacterium
GCGACCGCGGACACTGCCCGGTCCTGCTGCACGAAGGCGACTAGCGTCCGGGCCGACCGACGCCGACCGATCCGGGAGCCCGTGTGCGACCACTCCGCCCACCGGTAGCCCGCAGCATCGTCGCCGCTGTCGCGGCGACGATGCTGCTCACCCCACCGGTCGCCGCCGAACCCGACGTCGACACCTCCCGCCTCGAGGAGCTCGAGGACGGACTCGCCTCGCTCGAGGACGACGTCGCCGAGCGGCGCGAAGCCGTCGGCGAGCTCGACCGTCGCACCGACGAGCTGAGGGGCGCCGAGGCGGTCGCCCAGGAGCGGCTCGAGGAGCTCGAGGCCGAGATGAGCCTCGCCGTCGAGGAGTACAACACCGCCGTCGTCGCCCTCGAGGACGTGCGTGCCCGGCTCTCCGCCACCCGCGACGAGCTCGCCGCGGTCAGCGACGACGTCGCCGACCTCGAGGGCGCCGTCGGCGACCACGCCCGGCGGCTGCACAAGCTCGGACCGTCGGTGGAGCTCTCGACGTTCCTCGGCAGCGACGGCGCCGTCGACGTCGGGTTCCGAAGCACCTCGCTGCGCCGGATCCTCGACGGCGAACAGGCCGACCTCGAGGCGCTCTCCGCCGTCCGGGCGCAGGTCACCGCCCTCGAGACCCGCCTCGCCGACGAGGAGTCGGAGGCCGACGCCGCCGCCGAGCTCGTCGAGTCCGAGCTCGCGGCGGTCGAGGCCACCCACCGCCGCAACGCCGACGAGCTCGACGAACTCACCGCCGTCCTCGCCGACACCGAACAGGCGCACGCCGCCCAACGCGCGGCGCTGGCCGACGACGAGGAGGCGCTCCGCGCCCAGCATGACGCGATCGACGACGAACGTCAGCGCATCGCCGACGAACGCGCCGCGATCGAGCGTCGTCAGGCCGAGGCAGAGGCGGAGGCCGAAGCACAGGCCCAGGCCGAGGCCGAAGCCGAGGAGCGGCGTCGCCAGCAGGCCGCGCAGAGCCCGACGAACAGCGGCGGCGCGAGCAGCGGTGGCTCGAGCGGCGGTGGCACCAACGGCGGCGCGAGCGGATCACCGAGCGGCGGCGGCTCAGAGCAGAGCACGTCGCCGGCGCCGCGGCGTTCGGCGCAGGTCGCCGTCGACACCGCGCTGGCCCAGGTCGGCAAGCCTTACCGCTGGGGGGCGAACGGCCCGGACGCCTTCGACTGCTCCGGTTTGACCTCCTACGCCTGGAGGGCCGCCGGGGTGACGATCCCGCGCACCTCGGGCGCGCAGCTGTCCGGGTTGCGCAACGTCAGCCGTGCCCAGCTACAACCCGGCGACCTGGTGTTCTACAACCGCCCGGTGAGCCACGTCGCGATGTACGTCGGCGGGGACACCATCGTCGAGGCTTCGCGAAGCGGGATCCCGGTGCGCACCGCCAGCCTCTCGGCCCGCACCCCGGTCGGGTACGCCCGCCCCTGACGGGCCGGGTCTCAGGCCACCTCGGCGACCGCTGCCGCGATCTGCTCGGCGCCGTGCTCCGAGAACACGATCGTGTAGTGGTTGACGTCATCGACCCGGACGGCCTCGAGGTGATCGAGTCGTGCGGCGACGTCGGCGACGACCTCGGCGGGGAACAGCCCCGGGGTCTGGTCGAACATCCCCCGTGGGGCCCACAGCAGCCGGGTGGGCTGACCGATCCGGGTGACGGCGTTGCGCAGCCGCTCGTCGAGGAGGGTGTCGCGGCCGTCGGCGAGGACGGCGTCCTTCGACACCGGTGAGCGCCACCGGTCACCGACGGCGACGAGGTCGTTGCGCAGGTGCGCCTCGACGACGTCGTTGAACGCGTCGCCGGCGAACGCCGGGTGGGCCCGCCAGTGGTCGAGGTACGCCTCCGGGGAGTCGAACGTCATGTCGAGGCGGTCGAGCGACGGGCCGATCACCGCCCGCACGAGCTGTTCGACGTCCGCGTCGGGCGGCGGGACCGCCCCCGGCAACGACAGCGCACCGTCGACGAGGACGAGGCCGCGGACCCTGTCGGGGGCGCGCTCGGCGGTGTTCGCGGCGACGTAGGCCCCCATCGAGTGCCCGACCAGGACGGCGTCGTCGAGCCCGACCGCGTCGAGGACGACGATGAGGTCGTCGGCGTGGCTGAGCAGACCGTACGGACCGGGGTGGTCGGCGGAGCTGCCGCGCCCACGATGGTCGACGGCCCACAACGTGGCGTCGATCCCCCCGTTCGTGAACGCCGCCGCGAGCTGGCCGAAGCTGCGGTGGTTGGCGGTGATGCCGTGACTGGCGACGACCGGGGTACCCGAACCGTCCCCCCACCGGCCCACGGTGAGTTCACCTGGACCCGCGGGGATGCGCCGCACCTCGGGGTCACGCCAGGCCATGCGGGTACCTCCCGTCTGCGCGGCCGGGGCCGTCGGAGCGCACCGGCCGCCGCTCAGTCAAGGACGAGGTCCAACTCGGCACGGATCGCCTTCTTGTCGATCTTGCCGACCGAGGTCTTGGGGATGTCGTCGACGAGCTCGACGGCGTCGGGGATCCACCACTTGGCGACCCGGTCGGCGAGGAAGTCACGGACCGACTCCATCGTCGGGGGGTCGTCGGGGTCGTCGGGGACCAGCACCGCCACCGGGCGCTCGTCCCACCGTCGCGAGGGCACGGCGACGACGGCGGCGTCGGCGACCTGCGGGTGCGCCAGGAGATGCCCCTCGAGCTCCACCGAGCTGATCCACTCGCCGCCGGACTTCACCAGGTCCTTGGCGCGGTCGACGATCCGGAAGTAACCGTCGTGCTCCATCGACGCCATGTCGCCGGTGAGGAGCCAGCCGTCGTTGAACCGGTCGGCGGCGTCGATGCCGTAGTACCCGGAGGCGATCCACGGCCCGCGGACCTCGAGCTCCCCGACCTGGACCCCGTCACGGGGCAGCGGATGTCCGCCCTCGTCGGTGATCCGCGCCTCGAGGCCGGCGAAGATCGTCCCGGTGCGTTCCTTGACGTCGAGGATCTCGTCCTCCGACAGACCCCGGTGGCGTGGCCGTGGCCGTGACACCGCGGCCAACGGTCCGGTCTCGGTCATCCCCCAGGCCTGCAGGTACTCCACACCGAGGGCGTCGTAGGCCTCGATCAGCGCCCGGGGCGAGGCGGCCCCGCCGACGAAGACCAGGCGGAGCGAGGAGACATCGACGTCGCCGGAACGGATCGCCGGCAGCAACGTCTTCCAGATCGTCGGCACCGCCGCCGAGACGGTGACCCCCGTGCGTTCGATCACCGCGCCGAGGTGCTCGGGCGAGTTGTCGGAGCCGTGGAACACCAGGTCGGCCCCGACCAGCGGCGCCGAGTAGGGCAGCCCCCAGCCGAACGCGTGGAACATCGGGACCACCGGTAGGACGACGTCGTGCTCGCTGAGCCCGATGTGGTCGGCCATCGACGTCGCCATCGAGTGCAGCACCATCGCCCGGTGCGAGGACAGCACGCCCTTGGGGTTGCCGGTGGTGCCGGAGGTGTAACACAGCCCGCAC
>SLDB01000216.1 GCA_007125475.1 Nitriliruptoraceae bacterium
GACGGTGCCGGCGGAGGGGGGAGCCCCCGCGACCCGACGCACGGCGGCGTGCACCACCCGGCGGGCCAGCGCCTCCGACACCGAACGCAGCTCCCGCCGCTCGAGGAGGCGGACCGCTCCGACGTCCCGGGGCACCGGCCCACGCTCGACCACCTGCTGCAGGAGCTCGGCGTCGCCACGGGCGAGGTCGGCGAGGCGGGCCAGGGCGCCGACCACGTCCGGTGCCGTCCGTTCCAGGGCCGGCAGCACCCGGGTGCGCACCGCGATCCGGGCCACCCGCGTGTCCCGGTTCGTCGGGTCGGTGACGTACGGCAGCCCCTCACCGGCGACGAAGGCGTGGACGTCGCCGCGGCGGATCCGGAGCATCGGGCGGGTCACATCGCCGCGGTGCGGCGCCATCGCGGCGAGGCCGTCGACGCCGGTCCCCCTGGCGATGCGCAGCAGCACCGTCTCGGCCTGGTCGTCGGCGGTGTGGCCGACGAGGAGGGCCTCGGCCCCGATCTCGGCGGCGACGCGGCGCAACGCGGCGTAGCGCGCGTGCCGCGCCGCCGCCTGCAGGCCCCGGCCACGGGGGTCGACCTGCACCTGCACCGTGCGAACCGGGGTGCCGAGCCAGGCAGCGTGGCTGACGACGAGCTCAGCCTCGACCCGGTCGTCGCGGAGCCCGTGGGAGACGTGGACGAGGGTGCGGCTCAGGTCGGGGCGGGCCTCGGCGGCGAGGAACGCCAGCGCCGTGGAGTCGGCCCCGCCCGAGCAGGCGACGACGACACCGGATCCGGTGCCGAGGTGGGTGAGGCCGGCGGTGACCTCGTCGACGAGCTCGTCGCGGTGCAGCCCCGCCGGGCGCGGGCCGGGCGCCATCACGTCAGCCGACGCGTGCGAGCCAGGCGGCCGGGTCGGCGATCTCGTCACGCCCCGGGAGGTGCTCCGGGGTGGTGAACGCCCGGTTCAGGGTGGCGACACCGCCGGCCTCGACGACGGCACGGACGAAGCCCTCGCCCTCCCGGTACTGGCGGCGCTTCATCTCCAGCCCGGCCACGGCGGTGAGGATCTTCGAGGTGACATCACCGTGGCGGCGGGCCAACGCTCGGCGCACCGCCTCGGGGTCACCGACGAGACCCTCGGCCGCCTCGGCCATCACCGTGTTGCCGTGCCCTTCCAGCAACGTCATCAGCCCCTGGGCCTCGTCGACGACGCGTCGTTGCTCGTCGTTGAGGACGGTGCGCAGCAGCGGTTCGGTCTCTCCGGTGGCCCGAGCCTCGGCGAGAGCCGCCGGGAGCCGGGGAGCGATCTCGGCCAGCGCGGCGGCGTCGATCCGGGTCGCGGCGAGGTAGCGCTCGACCAGGCCGCGCAGGTGGGGTCCCAGCCACGGGGTGGCGTCGAACTGCAGCCGGTGGGTGACCTCGTGCAGCAGCACGGTGCGCCGGACGTCGGCGGCGAGGCGGCCGTCCTCGGCGCCCAGGTCGAGGACGTTGGGGCCGACGACGACCAGCTGCCCTCCCCCGGGTCCTCCCAGCGGCAGGACGTACTGACCCAGGACCTTCGAGGAGAGGAGTCCGAGCACCGCCCCCAGCTGCGCGCCCAGGACCCGTGCGGCCGGGACGCGCCTGGCACCCAGCCGCGCCCGCAGCGGGTCGAAGCTCCCCCTCAACGCCGCGAGGTTCACGCGGACCCACCCGAGACGCCCCACGACGCGGACGTTGGTGGCCGGCAGGTCCAGACCGAGCCCGGTCCAGCGGCGTGCGGCCTCGTCGATCGCGGGGAGGTCGGCGACGACCTCGTCGCGCAGCGCCGCCGCCGTCCGGGGCTCGGTCCGCACCGGCCGTGCGGTGATCGCGGCGGCCCACACCGCCGCGGCCTCGTCGATCATCGGTGACGGCGCGGATTCGGGGTCGGCCACACGGCCCTCGTCGTCGGAGTGGATCAGCCCTGGTCGCGCTGGGTGGGCCGGCGCACCAGGAGGTGGTAGAGCCCGAGCATCAGCACCAGCCCGACGACGCCGGCGAAGGTGAGGATCCACGCCGCGCCCCAGGTGAACGGCGTCTCCCGGTCCTCGTACCCGGCGAGCTCACGTGCCGGGTTGTCCTCGGCGTGCCGCTCCAGCGGCTCCGGGCCGGGCGGTCCCTCGCCGTCCTCGGCCTCGGCGGCGAACACCGCGGCCGGACCGGTGGGACCGAGGACCGGCAGTGCCAGCAGGGTCGCGGCCAGCATCGCGACGAGGAGGGCGGAGGCACTCCGACGCAGCGCGAACGATCGCATCCGGGTGTACCTCCTGGCGTCCGTGCACGCGTACCGGTCGTCAGGAGAGCCTAGCCGAGGTCGACCGCCACGCGGAACCCGCCCGACGTGGGCCGGACAGGCCCCGGACACCTCGAGCCGTTCTAGTTGCATATGCAACTTCATCGGTTACACTGATCGTCCCGGCCACCCGACACGGCCCGGCCCACCGACAGGAGGCACGCGATGCCCGCCGTGACCGTCGACGATCTCCTCACCCTCCCCCGCGTCCACGCCCCCGACGCCGCGATGTCCACCCCGCGACCGATCCGGTCGGTGACCACCGCGCCCCGCGGGTTCGAGGGCGAGGGCTTCCCGGTGCGTCGCGCGTTCGCCGGCGTCGACCTCGCCGAACTCGACCCGTTCATCCACCTCGACCAGATGGGCGAGGTCGAGTACGCCCCCGGCGAGCCGAAGGGCACCCCCTGGCACCCGCACCGCGGGTTCGAGACGGTGACCTACATGCTCGACGGCACGTTGTCGCACACCGACTCCCACGGCGGCGGCGGGCTGATCACCGACGGCGACACCCAGTGGATGACCGCGGGCTCCGGGTTGCTGCACATCGAGACCCCCCCGGAGGAGATCGTCGTCGCCGGTGGCCTCTTCCATGGTTTCCAGCTGTGGGTGAACCTCCCACGCCAGGCGAAGTGGACCGCCCCCCGGTACCAGGACCTGCGGGCCGGTGACGTGCGGCTGCTGTCGTCACACGACGGTGGGGCGTTGCTGCGGCTCATCGCCGGCGACCTCTCCGGCCACGGCGGGCCCGGCAGCACGCACACCCCGATCACGATGGTCCACGCCACCGTGGAACCGGGCGCCGAGGTCCGCCTGCCGTGGCGCAGCGATTACAACGCCCTGGCCTACGTCCTGGCCGGACATGGCCGGGTGGGCACCGAGCGCCGACCGGTCGAGACGGGACAGCTCACCGTCTTCGGTCGCGGCGACGAGGTCGTCCTCGCCGCGGACGAATCCCAGGAGTCCCGCGCGCCGCGGCTCGACGTCCTCGTCCTCGGCGGGCGACCGATCCGTGAGCCGGTGGCGTGGTACGGCCCGTTCGTGATGAACACCAAGGCCGAGGTGATGCAGGCGATGGACGACTTCCAGGCCGGCCGGCTCGGGAGCATCCCGACGCTGCACGCCGGCGGGAACGTCGACCCGACCGCCTGAGCCCCGGCTCAGATCTCGTCCATCACCCACGTGACCGTGTCGAGCCACCACCGCCAGTTCGGGGGCACGTAGGTCTGCGCCATCGACTCGTCGACCTCGTCGGTGTCGTAGAGCTCACCGAGGCGGGCGGTGAAGTCGTCGATGGCCTCGGGCCACGACGGCCACGCCTTGAGTCCGTGGGGGCCGGTACCGGACCATCCCCAGGCGTTGTACGTGCCCGCCGGGAGGCGCTCGCCGCCGGACGACTCGGCGACCGCGATCCCGACGACCAGGCGCGGGTCGACGTCGTGCTCCACGCCGGCGGCGACGATCTCCTCGGCGTACTCCGCCAGCGGCGCCCCCCGCCCGGCGAGGAAGCTGCGGACCCGTTCGGGGGCGACGGTGTCGTCGTCGGTGACGTACACCGGAGCCGAAGCGTCGTCCTCCTCGGCGGCGACCTCCTCGACAGCGGCCTGCGTGGCGACCTCCACCGGGGCGCTGTCAACGGTGTCGGTGTCCCGGGGGGTGGAGTCCCCGGCCAGCCCGGTGGCCGTCACCGGCACGAGCGAGCCCTCCGGTACCTGGCGCGGGTCGGGCTCCGGTCCGGCCGGAGCCGCCTCGAGGTCGGTGACGGGCACCGCGCTGAGGTCCGCCTGCCCGGACGAGGCGCCGCCGAGGACGTCGACGGCCCGTGACGCCGGCTCGGCCGTCGCCGCCGGAGCGGCGCGTTCGACGTGCGTTGCGCCGCCGGAGGCGTCCCCGCCCTGCAGGGTCGTCGCCGCGACAACGACCGCGGCCGCCGACAGCACGGCGACCCCGGCGATCGAGGCACGTTCCAGGAACACGAGCATGCAGGGTCCTTCACGGTGGGAACCGCCGTTGGCGCCCCGGGAGGTGACACGGGGATTCGGCAGCGGCACCGGAACAAGCCGGGCGCCAAGGGGCACGAAGCAGGCGACGGGGCCTGTCGGCGAGTGGATCAGGGAGGGTGGACGCCCGACCTCGATGGCACAACCGCAGGGACCTGTCCGTTCGGCCGTAGGACGCGGTTCGACACCCCTGTCCCGGCAGTGCCGGCAGTGCCGACAGTGGCGCGCCTACCGGGGTGTGAGCACCGCCACACGCATCCCGAGCCCGAGGGCCTCGGTGTCGAGGACCGCGATCGAGCGACCAGGCTGGACGGCGGGACGAACCGCCCCACGTAGCGTCGGGAGGTGGTCCAGGTCGTCGGCGGTGAACGCCACGCCGGTGACGGCGGCCCGACCGGGGTGCGCCACCGTCGGCGCAACGACCTCGAGCACACAGGTCCCCACGACGTAGAACGCGTAGCGACGGCCCTCACCGGCCCGCAGGTCCTCGGCGGTCCGACGGGGGTGGAGTCCGTGGACCGCGAACGCGTCCACGGTGCGGTCGAGATCACCGGTGTGCACCGCGACGTGGTCGACGGCACGGACGCGGTTGGGGTGCGAGGCCTGGCTCACCGCGTCGGCGACGGCGCCGAACGCCACCCCGTCGACCACGCCGTCGACGGGGGGCGCCAGGGCGATCCGCGGCGTCACCCCGGCATCGGCGCCCACGATGGTGACGCCACCGACGGTGAACCGGTCGGCGTCCACGACGAAGCCGGCGGCGCGCCACGCACCGGGTGGGTCGGACACCGCGACACCGGTGAGCCGCGGGGCATCGGTCACGGTCACCCTCCGACGACGTGGACGGTGCCGTCCATCCCCGGGTGCAGTGAGCAGACGTAGGGGTAGGAACCCTCGTCGGTGAAGGTGTGCCGGAACTCCCCGCTGGCCTGCACACCGCTGTCGAACCCGTCACCGACGACGTCGTGGGCCGCGCGTCCCTCCCAGCGCCACACGACCTCGGTGCCCGCCTCGACGACGAGGTCGTCGTCGACGAAGACGTCGTCGTCCACGACCACAACCGCCTCCTCGCTCACCGGTCCGACGTCGTCGGCCAGCGGTTCGGCGGACGGGGCACCGTTGCACCCGGCGACCACCACCAGGAGGGGGATCAACGGCGACAGGCGTCTGGACACGTCGGCTCCGGGAGGCGCTGGTTCGAAGGGTCGCTCGCGGAGGGTACGCGCCACCGGGGTCGCCTTCGGACCCGACGACGCCCCCGCTTCCGTCGAGCCCCTCGTCGACGCCGGAACTACGCTCCAGCGGCGCTGTGAGCACGTTCCCGCCTGCGCGTTGTCAAGCGAGCAGCTCACGACAGCGGCCCCGCCGGGGGCCTGCAGCGGGGGCTGCCACCTCGACATCGGTCACACGGGCCCACGTGTCGGCAGCTGAGGACTCCTCATACCGCGGTACAGAAGCCGTAAAGAACCGGCCGTGCGTGCCGATGTGTGGGGGTGGCGATGAGGAGGCGACGTGGGGGACGCAGTGATCGAGGTCGTGCGACGTCAGGCGTCGGCCGCCGAGGAGGTCGAGGTGGGCCTGCGCGCACTCGAGCTCGTCGTGGCGGCCGGCCAGGAGCGTTTCCTGGGGATGGCCGTCGACGACGTCGAGGCCGCGATGGACCGGCTCGCCTCGCTCGAGGTGGCTCGGGCCATCGCGGTCGACTCCGGCGGACTCCCCGTCGGGGCGACGGCCGCCGAGCTCGCCGACCGGATCGAGGACCCCGGCAGGGCAGCGGCGCTGCGGACCGAGGTCGACGGCCTGCGCAGCGCCGTCGACCGGCTCGAGGAGGCACGACACCGGGCCGAGCGCGCCGTCGGGGCCGCCGCAGGTCGTTCCCGTACCCGCCTGGACGCCGCGGTCGCCCTGACCGACCCGCCGTGAGGCCCCGTGGCCGGATCCCACCGCGCGACCCGGGTCGCTGACCGGCGATCGCGGTGAGACCGAACACGATTGCACGACGCCGTCCCGACCGACACCGACCACCACACCATCGTCGCGATGCCGCCAACGGACCGACGAGTACACCGAAGCAGCAGGAGTCATGGCCAACATCCTCGTCGTCGACGACGACCCCCAGATCGTGACGGCGCTCAGCCGTGGCCTCACCGCGCTCGGACACGAGGTCGCGGTCGCCCGCACCGGCACGGACGCCATCAGCGCCACCGCCGTGGTGCGCCCCGACGTCGTCCTCCTCGACCTCCGCCTCCCGGACGTCTCCGGGATCGACGTCGTCCACCGACTGCGGGGTTGGACCCAGACCCCGGTGCTGCTGCTGTCGGGGGCAGGCACCCAGGAGCGCAAGATCGCCTCCCTCGACGCGGGAGCGGACGATTTCTTGGACAAGCCGTTCTCCCTGGAGGAGCTGCGGGCCCGTATCGACGCGGCGTTGCGCCGCTCGCCGTTGGCCAACGGTCAGGCCACGTCGTCGCACCTCGTCGTCGGCGAGCTCGAGGTCGACATGGCCTCCCGCCGGCTGCTCGTGGGCGGCGACGGTGTGCACCTCACGCCCATCGAGTGGCGCCTGCTGGAGGTGTTCCTCGCGAACGCCGGCAAGATCCTCACCTACGCGACGATCATCGGTGAGGTGTGGTCGCGCGAGCACGGCGACGAGGCGCGTTCATCGCTGCGGGTGCACGTCCGCTCGTTGCGCCGCAAGCTCGCCGACGATGCCAGCACACCGCGCTACATCGCCACCGAGCCGGGCGCCGGCTACCGCTGGGTCGGCGGGGTCCCCGCGTAGCTGCCTGGCCCGGCCGGGCCCGTCTCAGCCGGGCCGTCGCCGATCCGCCTGTCGGGAGCCGGTGGCCGTCGGGGGCGTGTCACCGGTGGCGGTGCTCGTCGCCTGCAGCCGCGACGGGTCACCGGCGCGACGCTCGAAGCGTTGCACGAGCCCGGTGAGTGTGACGCGCGCCGCGTGCCCCACCACGACGACCGCGACGAGGACCGCCACCGCCCGCATCGCCGCCTCCTGCGGGGCGAGTGCACCGGTGGCGAGCATCACCGCCGTCGGGGCGAGGGCGACGAGGCCGACGAGGCCGGTGGCACGGCGCAGTGGACCGACCGTCACCTGGCGCCTCCCCGCCGGGCGACGGCGTGCACCAGGGACCGCAGCGCGACCGCGGCGTCGACCGGCCCCACCCGTCGAACCCCACCGTCCACCGGGCCGTACCCGAGGACGAGTCCGAGGTCGGTGGCGCACGCCAACGCCGCGGGAAGGTCGGACACACGGGTGAAGGAGACCGCCAGCGGATCGTCAGCGAGGGCGTCGCGCCATCGGGGGCCACCGACGACGAGGTGCACCCAGCGCTGGGCCCTCATCGCGGTCCGGAACCGTTCGCTGCGGGCCACCGGCACCCCTGTCGCGCCGGCGAGCTCGCCGGCGCGCGGACCGGCGAGCACCGCGGGTCCGGTCGGCAGCGGCCGGCACAGCGGTCGGAGCGCGGCGGCGACCGCACCGGTCCAGGCGGTGTCATCGAACGGCTCCGGAACCTTCAGTGAGTGCACGAACGCCGCAGGAACCCCCAGGCGCAGCAGCACCGTGGAGGACCACACCCGCGACGGATCGGCGTGCTGCGCGACGGCGTCGAACGGCGTGACCGGTGTCGCCGTGACCCGTGGCGGAGCCGGTCCCGTGGCGGGTGAAGCGGACGCGGACGCGGACGTCGACGCCGCGGCAGCGCCACCTCGGCGGCCATCGAGCTGCCGGCGCAGGAACGTGGCGAAATCCACCTCGTCGCCGACCTCGTCGGCCCCCTGCAGAAGCCGGTCGACCGGAACCCCTCCGATGTCGCCGCGCTCGACGCCGTCCGCGGTGGCGGTGTCTCCGGACGCCGCCCCCACGGTGGCCAACGCGACGTCGGGGTCCGAGGTCGGCGTGTCGGCCGTCGGGGCATCGGCGCCCGGAGGAGCGGCGTGCAACTGCACGACCTCGCGGGCGAAGAACCCCCCGAGCCCGCCGCGCAGGACGCGACGCGCCTCGATGATCCGGGCGCCCTCGCCCAGCTCACCGTGGACGCGGGCGATCGCCGCTTCGGCGGTGACGTCCTCGAAGACGTGGGACGCCCCCTCAGCGCGGGTGGTGGCGGTTTCAGACGTCTGCGGGCGTGTGCGCACCGAGGACTCCGATCACGTCGAGGTCGGTGTTGGGCGGCAGCTCCGGGTAGGCGAGGACCGGGGTGTCGATCCCGGCGGAGGCCAGGCAGCGCCGCAGCGGCCGACGCAGCAGCTGGCCGCACACCACCGCGGTCGGTCGGCCACCGTGCTCCTCGGTGAGTCGGGCGACCTCGGCCAGCAGTGGGACGAGGCGGTCCGGCGCCGCAACGAGTTGCAGCTGGCCGTCGACGTCACGGACCCGTTCGTGCAGCTCCCCCTCGACCTCCGGGGAGATCGTGATCGCCCCGAGCCCGCCGTCGGGGGCGATCCGTGACACGATCGCCGCGCCGACCGCGGTACGGGCCGCCGAGACGAGCTGGTCCACCGACCGGGTGTCCCGCGCACGGGCGGCGACGGCTTCGATGATCCGCCCGAGGTCACGGATCGGGACCCGTTCGCGCAGCAACTCGCGGAGGACCTCCTGCAGCCCGGCCGCCGACAGCGTCTCGGTCCCGACCTCGTCGGCCAACAGCGGCTCGTCGTGCCTCAGCGAGTCCACCAGCTCCTGCACCTGCTGCCGGGAGAGCAGCTCGGCGGCGTGGGAGCGCACGACCTCGGCGAGGTGGGTGACGACGACCGCGGAACGGTCGACCACGGTCGCGCCGCTCCCAACGACCCGGCTGCGGGCCTCGCTCGGCACCCACCACGCCTTGAGGCCGAACACCGGCTCGACGGTCTCCTCACCGGGGATCCCCGCGAGGTCACCGTCACCCGCCGGCAACGCCAGGATCCGGTCCCGTGGTGCGGTGCCCCGGGCGACGTCCACGCCGTGCACCCGGATGCGGTACGAGCTCGGCTCGAGCGTGACGTCGTCGGCGGTGCGCACCGCGGGCATCACGACACCGAGCTCGTCGGCGATCTGGCGCCGCAACGCGCGCACCCGCTGCAGCAGGTCCCCGCCGACGTCCTGGTCGATGAGGTCGAGGACGTCGTAGGCCAGGTGCAGCTCCAACGGCTCGACACGGAGTCGCTGGATCAGGGCGGCCGGGTCATCGGGATCCATGGAGACGTCGGCGTCACCGGGCTCACCGGCGTCGCCATCGGCCGGCTGGTTGCGTGCCCGCGACCTCGTCGCGGCGACCAGCAGTCCGGCGACGATCACCGCGAACGGGGGCTTCGGCAGTCCGGGGAGCAGGGCGATCGCGGACACCACCAGGGCGGTGATCCGCAGCGGCCGGGGGTCGTTGAGGAGCTGGCGGCCGACGGTCGGCCCCAGGTCGTCCTCCCCGTTGACCCGGGAGACCATCAACCCGGTCGCCGCCGAGATCACCAACGCCGGGATCTGCGAGACGAGCCCGTCGCCGACGGTGAGGAGCGAGTACGTCGCCGCCGCCTCCTCCAGCGGCATCCCCATCATCGTGATCCCGACCACGAGGCCGCCGACGAGGTTGATCACCACGATCACGATCCCCGCGATCGCGTCACCCTTGACGAACTTCGAGGCACCGTCCATCGAGCCGTAGAAGTCGGATTCCCGGGCGATTCGCGTACGCCGGTCGCGGGCCTCCCGCTCCGAGATCGCCCCGGCGGCGAGGTCGGCGTCGATGGCCATCTGCTTGCCGGGCATCGCGTCGAGCGCGAACCGGGCCCCGACCTCGGCCACCCGGCCGGCACCGGCGGTGATCACCGCGAACTGGATGACGATGAGGATGAGGAACACCACCAACCCGACGACGACCGACCCACCGACGACGAAGTTGCCGAAGGTGTCGATCACCTTCCCCGCGTAGCCGTCGAGGAGGATGAGCCGCGTCGAGGACACGTTCAGGGCCAGGCGCATCAGCGTCGTGATCAGGATCAACGACGGGAACGTGGACAGGTCGAGGGTGTCGCGGAGAGTGAGGACGGCCAACAGCACCATCAGGGCGAACGCGAGGTTGGCGGCCAGCAGCGCGTCGAGCAGCACGGGAGGGATCGGCACGACCATCATCACGACGGCGCCGACGAGGACGAGCGGCACGATCGTGCGCGACAGCAGGCGGCCGGTGGCCGGCGTGGAGAGCGTGGTCATGCCACCACCACCGGCCGGCGACGGCTCCCCGGCCCACGCCCGGAGCGGCGGTAGGCGTTCGCGAGGACGACCGCGACGGCCTCGTACAGCGCGGCCGGGACGTAGTGGCCGATCCCCGCCTGACGGAACAGCGCCCGGGCGAGCGGGACGTCACGGGTGATCGGGACGCCGTGACGGCGGGCGATCGCCTTCAGGGTCTCGGCCAGGTGGTCGGCGCCCTTGGCGACGACCTTGGGAGCGCCCTGGCCCGGGTCGTAGCGCAACGCGACGACGAGGTGGGTCGGGTTGGCCACGACCACGTCGGCGGCCGCGACGTCGGCGATCATGCGGTTGCGTGACAGCTCGCCCTGCCGTTTGCGCCGGGCGGACTTCAGGTGCGGGTCCCCCTCGCTGTCGCGGAACTCGCGGCGGATGTCCTGGCGGCTCATCATCAGCTTCTTCTCGTTCCGCCACCGTTGGTAGGCGAAGTCGAGGAGCGCGATCACCAACGCGAGGATCGCGGCACGCACCAGGATCCCGCCGTAGGCACCGCTGAGGCGGTCGAGCCCCCCGGCCAGCGTGCGGTCGTTCGCCAGGTGGGACCGCCACGACGACAACGTCGGCCACACCACCGCGGCGACCGCGGAGAGCTTGAGAACCGATCGCAGCAGCTCCCAGCCGGCGACGACCGGCTTCAGGCGTTCCAGACCGCGCTTCGGCGAGAGGTTCTTGAGCTTGGGCTTGGCCAGGCGCAGGTTGAACTTCACCCCGACCTGGGCCGCCCCGGCGGCGACACCACTGACCACGGCGGCGAACAGGAAGGGGCCGGCGAGGACGATGAGCAGCAGCAGGGCCCGCCCGGCGCTGGCGCCGAGGGCGTCGTCGGTGGCGGCGGTGGCGAGGATGGTGCGCACGTCGGCGCTGGCACGGTCGACCATCGACGGGCCCGCGACCGCGAGGGTGCCGACCAGCGCCAGGAACGAACCGGCGACGGCGACCTCCTGGCTGCGCGCGACCTGGCCCTCCTGCCGCGCCTTCCGCCGGCGCTGGGGAGTGGCCTTCTCGCTGCGACCGTCCTTCGTGCTCACGGACATCCTCGGTCATCGACCGGCCCGTCCGTGGCGGCTGCGCGCGGATCCGTCCGCACCTCGAGACCCGTCGGCCGGCCGCCGTCGAGGTCAAGCGGTCCGGTCCGATCAGCCACCGAGGCCCCGTAGCCCGACTTCGAAGCCCCGCGCGACGGTGGACTCGACCCCGGCCATCGCGTCGGGGAAGAGGACCCAGGACGACGCCACGACGGTGAGCGACGTCAGCAGCTTCGCCGGCAGCCCGAGCAGGAACACGTTGGCCTGCGGCGCGAACCGTGAGGCGAGACCGAGGGCGAGCTCGACCATGATCAGGACCCCGATCACCGGCAGGGCGAGCTCGAGGCCGGAGCGGACGACGCCGGCGACGAGGTCGACGACGTACCCGGTGAGACCCGGCTGCAACGTCACCGCTGCGTCGAGAGGCACGATCCACGTGCTCCCCACGAGCCCGGTGACCAGCAGCCCCAACCCTCCCGCGGCGACGAACATCGTCACCGCGACGAGGTGGAACATCCGGGCGAAGATCCCGCTCTGGTCGCCCTGGAGCGGATCGAACACCGCGGACACCGCCAGCCCCGAGACCCAGTCGACGATCCCTCCGGCGGTGGAGAACAGGTACACGACCACGCCGGTGACGTAGCCGAGGACGGCGCCGACGGTGACGTTGACCATCCCGGCGACCAGCAGGTCGCCGAGCTCGACGACCCCGGGCACCGGCTGCGTCGCGGCGAGCCCGACGGCCGAGGCGAACGCCAACCGGGCGGCCACGGGGATCGTCGAGCCCAGGAACGGCGAGGTCAGGGCGAACGCGGCGACCCGCGACATCGCCAGGACGAACCCGACCGCCCACGCGGTGTCGACCGGGAGCTCGACGACCCCGCCCGTCATCCGCCGACGAGCGTCGGGATCGACGCCCACAGCCGCTCGGAGTACGTCACCAGCTCCCGGACCATCCAGTGCCCGGCGAACACGAGGACCAGGACGAGCCCGACCGCCTTGGGGACGAAGCTCAGCGTCATCTCCTGGATCTGCGTCACCGTCTGCAGCAGTGAGACCGCGACACCCACGGTGAGCGCGGTGAGCAGCATCGGACCGGCGAGCTTCGTCGCCATCAGGATCGCGTCGGTGGCGATGTCGAGGACCTGCGAGTCGGTCATCCGACCACCGACCCCACCAGGGAGCGGGAGAGCAACGACCAGCCGTCGACGAGGA
>SLDB01000098.1 GCA_007125475.1 Nitriliruptoraceae bacterium
CGCCGAGTCCCAGAACGCCGTCGCCCCGCCGAGGGTGAGCAGCACCTCGTAGCCGTCCGGGAGGGCGAAGAACTCCCGGAGCCCGCTCTGCAGACGCTGGACCTGGTCCTTCACCGGTGGTTGACGGTGCGAGGTCCCCAGCAGCCCGTCGGCGACGGCGGCGAGGCGCTGGACGGCTTCGGGGCGGATCTTGCTCGGGCCGCACCCGAACCGCCCGTCGGCGGGCTTCAGTTCGTCGGGGAGCATCAGTGTCGTCACGGTGGGCCTCACGTCTCATCGCCGCGGCTGCGGCCGCCGGCGCGTCGATGGCCGGCGGGGCGAGTCAACCGTTCGTGGGCGTTGGGCGCCAACCGTGCGCGCCGCCGGGCCGGTGGCTGTCCGTGCGCGCTGCCGGGCCGGTGGCTGTCCGGGGGCCGCGGGTCGGGTGGCTGTCCGTCGGGCGGCCGGGCCGGTGGTTGTCCGTGGGGCCGCGGGTCGGGTGGCTGTCCGTCGGGAGGCCGGGCCGGTGGCTGTCCGTCGGGCCGCCTGGCGGGTGACCCACCGCTGCGTGGGCGACTACGCTCCGGCCGACCTCGACCGGAGTGCACACGTGTCCCTGGCCCAGCGCATCCTGCAGATGGAAGAGTCACCGACGTTGGCGGTGTCGGCGAAGGCGAAGGCGCTGAAGGCCGCCGGCGAGCCGGTGATCGGGTTCGGAGCGGGTGAGCCCGACTTCGCGACCCCCGACCACATCGTCGAGGCCGCCCAGCGCGCCGCGACCGACCCGACCAATCACCGCTATACCCCCTCTTCGGGGCTGCCGGCGCTGCGCGAGGCGATCGCCGCCGACACCGCGGCGAGCTCGGGGATGGAGCTCGGCGCGGAGAACGTGGTGGTCTCCAACGGCGGCAAGCACGCGCTGTACAACATCTTCATGGCCCTCATCGACCCCGGTGACGAGGTCCTCGTGCCGGCGCCCTACTGGGTGAGCTACCCCGAACAGATCCGCCTCGCCCAGGGCGTGACCGTCACGGTGCCCACCTCCAAGGAGACCGGGTTCCGGACCTCGGTCGAGCAGCTCGACGCCCTGGTCACCGACCGGACCAAGGCGTTGGTGTTCGTCTCCCCGTCGAACCCGACCGGGGCGGTGTACCCCGCCGACGAGGTGGCCGCGATCGGTGAGTGGGCGGCCCGTCGCGGGTTGTGGGTGATCACCGACGAGATCTACCGCCACCTGGTGTACGGCGAGGCCCGATTCTCCTCACTGCCGGCGGTTGCCCCAGCCGCGGCCGAGCGCACCATCATCACCTCCGGGGTGGCCAAGACCTACGCGATGACGGGCTGGCGCGTGGGTTGGGCGGTCGGCCCCGCCGAGTTCATCGCCGGGATCGGCAAGCTCCAGAGCCAGGTCACCTCGAACGTCTCGAACGTCGCGCAGGAGGCGGCGTTGGCCGCGCTCACCGGGCCACAGGAACCGGTCGCCGAGATGCGGGAGACCTTCGACCGTCGCCGCCGCCTGGCCTTGGAGGGGCTGGCACGGATCGACGGTGTCGAGGTGTCCGAACCCGAAGGGGCGTTCTACGTGTTCCCGTCGTTCGAGAACTTCCTCGGTGGCGAGGTCGCTGGACACCGGGTCGATGACACCCTGCAGCTGGCCGAGGTCCTCCTCGAGGAGGCCAAGGTCGCCCTGGTCCCCGGTGAGGCGTTCGGCGCCCCCGGCTACGTCCGGCTGTCCTACGCCCTCGGTGACGACGACATCGCCGACGGGATCGCGCGGATCGGTGACCTGCTGGCCCGTTCGTGACGCACGCGCGGCATCACACCAGGTAGCGGATCTCCCCCTCGCTGGCCTCGACCACCGCGCGCAGGGCAGCGTGCATCGAGGCGTGCAGTTGACGGAACCGCACCACCTGCGGGTCGGCGTCCTCGACGGATTCTGGGGCGTCGTCGCCCTCCCCACCGGTGTTGACGAGGTCGGCGAGCGCCGCGTCCCAGTCGGCGTTCTCCGCCTCACGCTTCAACCACAGCGACGGCGCCTGCAGGAGTGCGCGGTCGAGGTCCTGGATGATGCTGACGACGACGTCGGTCGACGTCTTCACCCCGGGCCGGCTGATGAACCGCAGCCCCTGCAGCTTGCGCATCGCCATCGCGGCGATGAGGAGCGGATCGGTGAGCTCACCGGCCGGCGGGTCCACGTCGGCGAGGTCGAGGGTGATCTCGTCTGGGACGCCGAACCAGTCACGCAACGTGCTGAACAACTCGCCGGTGACGTCGTGCAGGGCCAGGAGCTCGTCGGGCTTGTCGATCGTCTCCACCGCCGCCTCCTGATTCCGGACCGCGGATGGTAGGGGGTGGGAGGCCACCTCCGCGTCCGAGCTTCGACGACCGGTGCCGGCACCCACGGTCGTGGCACGCCTCCCAGGCCCGGCCGCTCACGCCACACACCGGCATGGCCGAGGTGCCGGCCCGGTGTCGTCAGCGCCTTCAGCCGAGCCCGTCCGGTGGCTGCGGGCACCCGACCCGTTCGACGACACCGATCCGGGCCAGGACCTCCTCGGTGGCCACTCCCCCTTCTGCCTCGAGTGCCTCCCGGTCGACGCAGAGGATCTCGAGTGACGAGGCGCGACTGACCACCCCGGGCTCGGGGGTCTCGAACCGGTCGGTGGGGACCGCGACCGTCACCGTCGGGCTGGAGACCATCCACCGCAACCGCGGACGGATCTCTTCGTCGTACGTCTCGGCGGCCTCTGCACGCTCGTTGAGGCGGGCCTGCACCGGTGCGCCGGCTTCGTCGAGGGACCTGAGCAGCGTGTAGCCCTCCAGGAGGCGTGCGTGGCCTTCCAACAGGAGCTCGACCCCGACTTCGACCTCGGTGCGTACCTCGTCGGCCCCGGTCGCGGTGCCCTCGGCGTCGGTGGTGGCGACCGGGAACGCGACGTCGTGATCCTCGGCGGCCGACAGCGACGCGACCCCGGTCCACACGTCCAGCCACCCGCGCGCCACCAGCGCGACCGCGTCGGCGACGTCGCCGGCGGCGTCGTCGGCGTCGGCGAACAGTTCACGCAGGTCGGGTTCGACGGCGTCGATCATGGCGCGGGCTTCGGTGGCGTCGGTGATGAGCTCGCCCCACGTCTGACCGGCCGTCAGATCGACACCCTCGGGTGGTACCGCCGCCGGGAGGACGACCTCGAGGTCGTCGAGGCGCTGCAGCAGCCCGGACGGGTCGTCTCCGACGGCGTCCTGAGCCCCGGCGCCCCCGCCGGCGACCACGGCGACCGCCAGGGCCGCCGCGACGGCGACCCCCAAGGTGCGGCGGTGGAGCACGACCCCTCCCGTCTTCGGATTCGTCACGGGATCGTCCCGTGCCGCGAGCGACCGGTGATGATGGGTTGGCATCGTGAGGCGGTGTCGCGGTGGTGCAATGGTGCGGTGACATCTTCTCTAGCGCGACGTCTCGCACACGACGCCTTGCACGCGGCCTTGCACGCGGCCTTGCACGCG
>SLDB01000020.1 GCA_007125475.1 Nitriliruptoraceae bacterium
ACCGCATGCGCGACGCATCGCCGGTCCCCGGCGCCCTCACCCTCCTCGCCGTCCTGCTGCTGGCCACCGTCGCCGCCCCCGCACTCGCGGCGACCGACGCACCGCACACACCCGTCGACGCCGCACCGGGGGCATCCGACGCGCCGACGTCCGGGTCCGTCCTCCTCGCCCAGGAGGGTGATGACGACGCCGAGGACGAGGCCGGTGGCGAGGCCGTCCGCGGGACGTTGACGGACCAGGACGGCGACCCCGTCCCCGGTGTGGTGATCGCGGTGACCACCGCCGACGGCGTCGAGGTCGGCGAGGTGGTCAGCGCCGACGACGGGACCTGGGCGCTGGGCCTGCCCGAGCCCGGCGAGTACGTGGTCACCATCGAGGTGGAGACGCTGCCGGACGGCGTGGAGCTGCGCGACCCGGAGCGCACCTCGCTTCAGATCGAGATCCGCACCGGTCAGCAGCGCACTCTGCTGTTCGCGATGGACGAGGTCGGGGCGCGCGCCTCGTTCTTCGACCGCTTCGTCACCGCCGCGTTCAGCGGGCTGCAGTTCGGGTTGATCATCGCGATCGCCGCGATCGGCCTGTCGTTGATCTTCGGGACCACCGGGCTGGTGAACTTCGCCCACGGCGAGCTGGTCACGCTCGGGGCGATCGTCGCGTGGTTCCTCAACGCCCCGGCGGGCACCGGACTCGGGCTGCACCTGGTGGTCGCCGGCCTGATCGCGGTCGTGGGCTCCGCCGCGTTCGGCGGGGCCGTCGAGCTGGGGCTGTGGCGCCCCCTGCGACGCCGCCGCACCGGGCTGATCCAGATGCTGGTGATCACCATCGGTCTCTCGATCGCGCTGCGGTTCTCGCTGCAGATCTGGTTCGGTGGGAGCAGCCGTCCCTACTTCCAGTACGCGATCCAGGAGCCGCTCCGCCTCGGCCCGCTGAGCATCACCCCACGCGACCTGGTGGTCAGCCTCCTGGCGCTGGTGACCCTCGTCGGTGTCGCGACGATGCTCCAGCGCACCCGGATCGGGAAGGCGATGCGGGCCGTCTCCGACAACCGCGACCTCGCCGAGTCCTCCGGGATCGACGTCGAGCGGGTCGTGCTGGTGATCTGGGTGATGGGGGCCGGCCTCGCCGGCTTCGGTGGTGTCCTCAACGGGCTGGTGGAGAACGTCCACTTCCTCATCGGGTTCCGGCTGCTGCTGCTGATGTTCGCCGGGGTGATCCTCGGGGGGCTCGGCACCGCCTACGGCGCGATGTTCGGCTCCATCGTGGTCGGGCTGGTCACCGAGCTCTCCACGCTGTGGTTCTCCACCGAGCTGAAGTTCGTCTGGGCGCTGTTCGCGCTGATCATCATCCTGCTGTTCCGGCCGCAGGGGCTGCTGGGCCGCGCCGAGAGGATCGGGTAGATGGACGCCCTGGTCACCATCCTCGCCGGCGGCCTGAACTCCGCCATCGGTCCGACCGCGATCGTGTTCGCGCTGGCGGCGATCGGACTGAACGTCCACTACGGCTACACCGGGCTGCTGAACTTCGGGCAGGTCGGGTTCATGCTGGTGGGTGCCTACGGGCTCGGGATCAGCGTCTCGATCTACGGCGCGCCGTTCTGGGTCGGGATCCTCATCGGGTTGGGAGCGTCGGTGGCGCTGGCGTTGCTGCTGGGGTTCCCCACGCTGCGCCTGCGTGCCGACTACCTCGCGATCTCGACGATCGCCGCCGCCGAGATCATCCGGTTCATGATCCGCTCGACCGGGGCACGCGAGTTCACCGGCGGGCCGTTCGGGATCCCCTCCAACGTCGGCGGTCCCGGGTTCGCCCAGACCTGGCACCAGATGAACCCGTTCCCCTCGGGGCGCTACACGTTCGGCTGGCTGCAGTTCACCCACACCCGCCTGTGGGTCGTCATCGTCGGGTGGGGGCTGGTCGCGCTGGTCACGCTGGTGGTCTGGCTGCTGATGCGCAGCCCGTGGGGCCGGGTACTGAAGTCGATCCGTGAGGACGAGGACGCCGCCCGCGCCCTGGGCAAGAACGTCTTCGCCTACAAGATGCAGGCGCTCATCCTCGGCGGGGTCCTCGGCGGGCTCGCCGGGATCGTCCTGGCACTGAACCAGGCCGCGATCGGTCCCGACCAGTTCCTGCCCCAGCTGACGTTCTTCGCCTACGCGGTCCTCATCCTGGGAGGGGCGGCCTCGATCTTCGGACCGATCCTCGGGGCGTTCGTGTTCTGGTTCCTGCTCTCCTCGGTGGAGCGGGCACTGCTCACCGCCGACGTCATCCCCACCGCCACGATCGGCCCGGCCCGGCTGGCGTTCGTCGGGGTCCTCCTCGTCCTGCTGATGGCGTTCCGCCCGCAGGGGATCCTCGGCAACAAGCGGGAGATGGTCCTCGATGGCTGAGCAGACCTCCGCCGCGGCCGCACTCGCCGGTGTCGAACCCGTCCCCGGCGTCGCCAAGCCCGACCCGATCCTGATCGCCGACGGCGTGCAGCGGCGGTTCGGTGGGCTGACCGCGGTCGACGTCGAACACCTCGAGGTCCAGCGCGGCGGGATCACCGCGTTGATCGGGCCGAACGGTGCCGGCAAGACCACGTTCTTCAACCTCATGACCGGGTTCGACCGGCCGAACGCCGGGACGTGGCGGTTCGACGGCCACGACCTCTCCCACGTCCCCGCCCACCAGGTCGCCCGGTACGGCATGGTGCGCACCTTCCAGCTCACCAAGGCGCTCACCCGGCTGTCGGTGATGGAGAACATGAAGCTCGGCGCCACCGGGCAGGCCGGCGAGCGGTTCCTGCGGGCCCTGGTCCCGGCGTTGTGGCGCCCCCAGGAGGCCGAGATCGAGGCCAGGGCCATCGAGCTCCTCGAGCGGTTCCGGCTCGGGCACATGCGCGACGAACTCGGCGGTGAGCTCTCCGGCGGTCAGCGCAAGCTGTTGGAGATGGCCCGGGCGTTGATGGTGCAGCCCTCGCTGGTGATGCTCGACGAGCCGATGGCCGGGGTGAACCCGGCGTTGACGCAGTCGCTGCTGCGTCACGTCCAGGAGCTGCCGTCGATGGGGATGACGGTGATCTTCGTCGAGCACGACATGGACGTGGTGATGGAGATCAGCGACTGGATCGTGGTGATGGGCCAGGGCCGGATCCTCGCCGAGGGACCACCGGCGGACGTCGCCCGCAACCCCGACGTCATCGACGCCTACATCGGGGCCGGGCACGGCGACGAGTCGCGGTTCACCCCCGCCCCCCGGAGATCCGGCACCGCCCCCGCCGGTGTGATCGAGGTCACCCCGCCGGACGAGGACGAGGGGACCGAGGACCTCGCCGACGGCGCCGACCGCCGACAGGAGGACCAATGACCGACGTGCTCCTGGAGGCCACCGATGTCACCGCCGGCTACCTCCCCGGGATCGACATCCTCACCGGGTGCGGGCTCACCCTCGAGGACGGTGAGCTCGTCGGGGTGATCGGCCCCAACGGTGCCGGGAAGTCGACGCTGCTCAAGGCGCTGTTCGGCCTGGTCCGCATCCGGCAGGGGTCGGTGACGTTGCGCGGCCGCGACATCTCCAACCTCCCGGCGAACCGACTCGTCGCCGAAGGGGTCGGCTACGTCCCTCAGAACCGCAACGTCTTCCCCAGCCTCACCGTCGAGGAGAACCTCGAGATGGGGCTGTACCTGCGCCCGCGCCAACTCGAGGCGCGGCTGGCCGCGGTCGCCGAGATCTTCCCGCTGCTGGCCGACCGCCGGCGTCAACGCGCCGGCGCCCTGTCGGGAGGCGAGCGGCAGATGGTCGCGATGGGCCGGGCCCTGATGATGCAGCCGTCGGTCCTCCTCCTCGACGAGCCGTCGGCCGGGCTCTCGCCGGCGCTGCAGGACGAGGCGTTCCTGCGGGCACGCGAGATCAACGCCTCCGGGGTCTCGATCGTGATGGTCGAGCAGAACGCCCGGCGGTGCCTGCAGATCTCGCACCGTGCTTACGTCCTCGACCAGGGCCGCAACGCCTACACCGGCACCGGCGAGGACCTCCTCAACGACCCGAAGGTGATCGAGCTCTACCTCGGCACCCTCGCCGGCGGCTGACGACGCCGGGACACGTCACGCGGCGTCGACGGGGCCGGGGACGGGACGGGCCCCGCCGTTGGCGGGGCCCGTCCGATGCCGCTACACGGCCGGTGCGTGGATCAGAAGCTCGACTCGACACGGTCGGTGACGTCGAAGTTGCCCTCGGCGTCGAACTCCCAGATCTGGTACAGCCCGGAGCTCGGCTCACCGTTGCCGGTCTCGGTCTCGATCAGGCTCACACCCGACAGGGTCTGGTAGGCGATGTCCTGGCCGTCGTCGATGAGCTCCTTGCAGGTGGCGTAGGAGTCGCACTCCTCGCCGTCGGAGGTCACCCCGACCATCTCGGGGGCGAAGTCCGCGGCGTCGTCGGAGCCGGCGATCTCCGCGGCGAGCGCGATGATCGTGACGCAGTCATACACCTCGGCGGCGTAGATGGTGTCGTCCGACCCCGTCGCTTCACGCAGACGGTCGAGCCACTCCTCAGGGGCGTCGGGGCCCGGGGCGGTGCCCC
Source organism: Nitriliruptoraceae bacterium (assembly GCA_007125475.1). Lineage (GTDB taxonomy): Bacteria > Actinomycetota > Nitriliruptoria > Nitriliruptorales > Nitriliruptoraceae > SLDB01. The sequence continues at coordinate 4,558 of SLDB01000020.1, forward strand.
GCATCCCGTCGAGGACACCCGGGTCATCGGGGTCGACCAACTCCGGCAGGTCCCCGGAGCTCAGCCCGTCCGCGCCATACACCCCGACGCTGCCGGGACCGAAGCCCTCCTCGATCAGCCCGGCGAGGATCTGCGCGCCCTCGTCGAACGAGATGAGGATCACCGAGTCCGCACCGGATCCGACGACCTCGTTCACCTCGGCGTCGAAGTTCGCCGCCTCCGGGTCGTACACGATCTCGGCGGCGATGCTGGCGCCCTGGTCCTCGAGCGCACCGACGGTGGCGTCGAGGAGGCCCTGGCCGTAGTCGTCGGCCCTGGCGAGGACCGCCGGGTTGGAGTTGCCGTCCTCGATCACGATGTCGGCGAGGACCGGCCCCTGCAGGGCGTCGGTCGGGGCGGTACGGAAGTACAGCCCGTTGTAGTCGTTGTCGCTGAACACCGGCGCGGTGTTCGACCCCGAGCACTGCAGCACCCCGGCCGAGGTCACCGAGTCGACGAACGCCCGCGACATGTCGGAGGAGGCCGCACCGATGATGGCGTTCACACCCTCACCGACGAGGCGCTCGGCGGACTCGGCCGCGACGGTGGTGTCGCCGGCCTCGTCGGCACCGGAGATCGTCACGTCATTACCGAGCACGCCCCCGGCGCCGTTGATGTCCTCCAGCGCCAGTTCGACCGCACCGATCTGCGGGGGGCCGAGGAACGCGAGCTGGCCCGACTGCGGCAGCACGTAGCCGAGGTTCAGGACGCCTTCAGCGGTCTCGGGGCCCTCTTCGGCGTCGTCGACCTCGGCGTCGTCGGCGGCGGCCGCGTCGTCGGTGTCGTCGGTCGCTTCCTCGGTCGCGTCGTCGTCGGGCTCGTCGACGACGTCCTCGCCGTTGCCACACGCCGCAGCGGCGAGCGCAAGTGCGGTGACCGCCGCCATGCGGCGCACCCACAGAGAACGCTTCATGTTCACCCTCCCGTTGAGGAATCCGTTCGGCCGTCGACGGGAGACCCCGCGAGAGATCGGCCGGAAAGTCGCGGACACTGACGCGCCGCGTCGTCGTACGCTACTACGCACGTAGGAGATCCGTCCACCACGCGCGCATCAGCGCGCTGATCCTCGCACATGGGCGATCGTTACGACGCCAACCAGCGTGCGAACGGCGCACCGGTGAGCCGCTCGTAGGCCTCGACGTACTTCTCCCGGGTCTTGGCGACGACGTCCTCGGGCAACGCGGGCGCCGGCGGGGTGCGGTCCCACCCGGTCGAGGTCGCGTAGTCGCGGACGAACTGCTTGTCGAAGCTCGGCGGTGAGGTCCCCGGACGCCAGGAGTCGGCCGGCCAGTACCGCGACGAATCGGGGGTGAGCACCTCGTCGGCGAGGAGGAGTTCGCCGCCGCGGAGCCCGAACTCCAACTTCGTGTCAGCCAGGATGATCCCCCGCTCGGCGGCGTACCGCGCCCCGGCGTCGTACACCGCCAGCGACACCTCCCGCAGCTGCCGGGCCAGGTCGGCCCCGACGGCGTCGGCGACGACGTCGAAGGTGACGTTCTCGTCGTGCTCACCGTCGGCCGCCTTCGTCGCCGGGGTGAAGATCGGCTCGGGGAGACGGTCGGCCTCCCGCAACCCGTCCGGGAGGCGTACGCCGCCGGCGTGCCCGTCACGCTGGTACTCGGCCCACGCCGATCCGGCGAGGTACCCGCGCACCACGCACTCGAAGGGGACGATCTCGACCCGGCGACAGAGCATGATCCGGCCACGCAGCTCGTCGGCGGCGTCGGCGACGCCGGAGGGCAGGTCGGCGACGTCGGTCGAGACGAGGTGGTTGGGCACGATCCCGGCGAGTCGGGCGAACCAGAACGCACTCAGCGCGGTGAGGACCCGTCCCTTGTCCGGGACCGGTGTGGGGTGCACCACGTCGTAGGTCGAGACGCGGTCCGAGGCGACGAGGAGGAGGTGGTCGCCGTCGACCGCGTACAGGTCCCGCACCTTGCCGGAGCCCAAGTGCTCCAACACCTCGAGTCCCACGATCACCTCCGCCGTCGGTGTACCCCCGGAGGCAGAACGTACTCCCCCGGCCGTGGTTGCCTCGTCGGCGTCGTCGATCGCCGCCTACGCTGCCCCGGGGCACGAGGACGGGAGCCGGGATGCCGCAGGACCACCGCGCCGTCGTCGTCACCGCCAGCGACGGGGCGGCCTCCGGGAACCGTGACGACGCTTCCGGACCGGCGGTCGCCGAGGTCCTCACCGCCGCCGGGTTCGACGTCGTCGGCCGGGACGTCGTCTTCGACGACCGCGACGCGATCGCCGAGGTGCTGCGCCGGCGCATCGACGACGAGGACGCCGAGCTCGTCGTCGTCACCGGTGGGACCGGGTTCGGCCCGCGTGACGTCACCCCGGAGGCCACCCGCGACGTGATCGAGCGCGACGCCCCCGGGCTCGCCGAGGCGATGCGGGCCGCCGGGCGGGGGCACACCCCGATGGCCGACCTCTCCCGGGGGGTGTGCGGGATCCGGGGCCGTGCACTCGTGCTCAACCTTCCCGGTAGCCCCCGTGGGGCGGTCGAGTCGATCGAGGCCGTCATCGCGGTGCTGCCCCACGCACTCGCCCTCCTCGGTGGCGACACCACCCATCACTGAACCGCCGCGCACGCTCACCGCCGCCCCGCAGCACCACCGCCCGACGGCACCGACCGGTGCGGCACCGACGAGAGGACCCCCACCATGACCACGATCACCGCGGTCGAAGCCCGCACCGTCCGCGTCCCCCTCGACACCCCGACCGGGTTCTCGAACCGCACCGTCAACGACCGCTTCTACTCGTTGGTCCGGGTCACCGGTGACGACGGGGTGTCCGGGATCGGGTTCTGCTACCCGGGCCACGCCGGCGGCTCGCTGGTGACCACCGCGGTGCGCGAGCTGCTGGCCCCGGTGTACGTCGGGCGTGACGCCCACCTCACCGAGGGACTGTGGGCCGCCGCGTACCAGGAGATGCTGCTGCACGGCCGTGCGGGCTCGGCGATGCGGGCGCTGAGCGCCGTCGACATCGCCCTGTGGGACCGCAACGCCCGGGCGGCGGGGCTGCCGCTGTACCGGTTCCTGGGTGCCGCGGCCGAGGGTGACGTCCCGGCGTACGCCAGCGGCGGGTACTACCTCGAGGGCAAGGGCCCCGACGGGGTCGCCGCGGAGATGCGCGGCTACGTCGAGGCCGGGTTCACCGCGGTGAAGCTGAAGATCGGGCGGTTGTCGGCCGAGGCCGACGCCGAGCGCCTGGCCGCGGTGCGCGACGCCGTCGGCGACGACGTGCTGGTGATGCTGGATGCGAACAACGCGTTCACCGACCTGCCCACCGCGTTGCGGGCGATGGCCCGCTGGGAGCCCTACGACCCGTACTGGATCGAGGAGCCGTTCAGCCCCGACGACATCGACAACCACGCCCGGCTCGCCGAACGCACCTCGGTGATCGTCGCCACCGGCGAGATCGAGGCCGGCCGGTGGCGGCACAAGGAGCTGTTGGAGAAGGACGCCGCCGCGATCCTGCAGACCGACGCGGCGGTGTGTGGCGGGGTGACCGAGTTCCGCCGGATCGCGGCGACCGCGTCGAGCTTCGGGGTGACGCTGGCGCCGCACTGGTTCCACGACCTGCACGTGCACCTGGTGGCGGCCACCCCCAACGCGGTGTTCGTCGAGTACTTCCCCGACGATCAGGTCCTCAATTTCCGGCGGCTGGTCGATACCCAGCTCGAGCAGACCGGTGGACGCCTCACCCTCCCCGACCGACCGGGGCTGGGCTTCGACTTCGCCGCCGACGCACTCGAACGCTACGCGGTCGACGACTGGAGCTGACCCATGCGACTGTCCACCATCGAGCTCGAAGGAACGGAGGTCGCCGCCGTCCACGTCGACGGTCGAGGCCTCGCGCCGGTGCCCGAAGCCACCGACGAGCTGCCACCGACGCTGCTTGGCCTGCTGCGTGGCCACCTCGACGACACCGTGCGCACCGAGTTGGCCGCACGCGCCGCCGAGCTGCCCGACGCCGACCTCGTCGACGCGGCCACCGCGAGGTACCGGCCGCTGTACCGCGAACCCGTCAAGATCTGGGGGATCGGCCTGAACTACCGTGCCCACGCCGAGGACCTCGCCGAGAGCCATCCCGACGAGCCCGCCTCGTTCATCAAGGCCAGCCACACCATCATCGGGCACGGCGACGCGATCGAGCTGCCCTGGCACAGCTCGTACGTCACCGCCGAGGCCGAGTTGGGCCTGGTGTTCGGGGTCGAGTCACGGGACGTCGACGAGCACGATGCCCTCGGCCACCTCGCCGGGGTCTGCCCCGTCCTCGATCAGACCGCCGTCGACATCCTCCAACGCAACCCGCGCTTCTTGACACGCTCGAAGAACTACCCGACGTTCTTCTCGTTCGGCCCGGTGCTGGTGACCATCGACGAGGCGCTGGGCGGACGCGGTTCGCTGGAGCACATCAACGTGGCGACCTACCACAACGGCCGGCTGCACCGTGAGGACGTGGTCTCCGGGATGCGCCACACCCCCGAACAGCTGATCAGCCTGCACACCCAGATGATGCCGTTCTCGCCCGGCGACATCATCTCCCCCGGCTCGCCGGGCGCCGTGCCCATCGAGGACGGCGACGTGGCCGAGTGCCGCATCGAGGGCATCGGCACCCTGCGCAACCCCGTCGTCCGCCCGGAGCCGGCCCGATGAGGATCACCGAGATCTCCACGGTGGTGCTACGGCTCCCGGTGGTGCTGGCGATCGGTGACGGCACCCAGGACGTGCTCATCGTCGTGGTGCACACCGACGAGGGGGTCACCGGGGTCGGGGAGGTGCACACCTCCCCCACCGTCGCCGAGGCCGTCATCCACGCGCCGGTCTCCCACGTGCGCAGCCGTGGACTGGCCAGCGTCCTGGTCGGTCAGGACCCGTTGGACACCGAGGCGTGCTGGCAGCGGATGTACGAAGCCACCGAGGTCTACGGCCGACGCGGGGTGGTGATGCACGCCATCAGCGGGGTCGACCTCGCCCTGTGGGACCTGCGCGGCAAGGTCGAGGGTCGCAGCGTCGCCGAGCTCCTCGGCGGCCGACAGCACCGACAGCTGGCGGCGTACGCCAGCGTGCTGATGCCCGACACCGTCGACGAGGCCCGCCAGCTGGCCCGCGACTGCGCCGCCCAGGGGTTCGCGGCCGTCAAGTACGGCTGGGGCGGGCTCGGCGCCGGGATCGAACAGGCCGTGCAGCTGGTCGCCGCGGTCCGCGAGGAGGCCGGCGACGGCGAGGTGATGATCGACATCGGCGCCGGCCTCGACGTCGAACAGGCGCTGCGGCTCGCCGAGGCGTTCGAGCCCTACGACCTGACCTTCCTCGAGGAACCGCTGCACCCCGACGACCTGGCCGGGTTCCGGCGCCTGGCCGAGGCCAGCCCGATCCCGATCGCCACCGGCGAGAAGGAGACGAGCCTGGCCGGGTTCACCACGCTGATCGAGCAGGGCCGCCCCGACATCGTCCAACCCGACCTCGCCCGGGCCGGGGGGTTCACCGAGGTGGAGCGGATCTGGCACCGGGCACGCGACCACGACGTCCGGGTGATCCCGCACTGCTGGAGCACCGACGTCCTCGTCGCCGCGACCATGCAGTTCCTCGCATCACGCCCGGAGCCGGTGATGCTGGAGTTCTGCCTGGAGGACAACCCGATCCGTCGGGAGGTCGCGGTCGAATCGCTGTGGGCGGTCGACGGGTACGTCACCGTCGACGACCGTCCGGGGCTGGGGATCACATTGAACCCCCGCACCCTGCGCGAGCTGGGGGTGAGCTTCAGCGGCCCGGCCCAGGACGTGATCGCCGCAGCGACCAGGTGACCGCGACCTCGGCGGCGTGTCACCGCGGCCGGTTCAGCCGATCGCGTCGGCGACCTGCGCCAGGGCATCGAGGTGCTCGTCGAGGCCGGTGAACCCGGCGCGCATCGTGTTCACCGACAGGTGGGTGGCACCGGCCGCCCGCCACCGACCGGCGTGGTCGACGACCTGGTCGATCCCCCCGGGGCCGAAGCTGACCCGGCCCTCCATCCCGATCGCGGCCGGGTCGCGGCCGGCCGCGGTGGCGGCCTCGGCGATGAGCCCACGGGCGTGGTCGAGGCGTTCGCCGGGGGCGACCTGGGGGAACCACCCGTCGGCGACCCGGCCCATCCGCCGGTACGCCGGGTCGGAGGAGCCCCCCAGCCACACCGGGATGGGGCGCTGCACCGGCGACGGCGCCAACCCCGCGCCGGTGACCGTGTCGAACTCCCCGGCGAACGTCACGCGGTCCTGGGTCCACAGCCGCCGGAGCAGGGCGATCTGCTCCTCCTCACGCCGACCGCGCGAGGAGAAGTCCTGCCCGAGCGCCTCGTACTCGACGGCGTTCCACCCCACCCCGACCCCGAGGCGGAACCGTCCCGCGGTGAGCAGGTCGACCTGGGCGGCCTGCTTGGCCACCAGCGCGGTCTGACGCTGCGGCAGCACCAGCACCCCGGTGACCAGCTCGAGGGAGGTGACGCCGGCGAGGTAGCCGAACAGCACCAGCGGCTCGTGGAACCGGGAGGTGATGTCGTACGGCCCGGACCAGCCGGCGTGGACCGACGGGTCGGCGCCGAGGACGTGGTCGTAGGCCAGCACGTGCCGGTAGCCGAGCTCCTCGACCGCGGTGGCGTACGCCCGGATCGCGGCCGCGCTCGGCTCGATCTCCAGCTGCGGGAACACCACACCCAGCTGCACCGGCGCTCACCTCCTCGGGGTCCCACCGGCCGGGGCGGCGGACGCGCTGCCCCGGCCCGGTGGCGCCGCCGTGCTCAGGCGACGGTGACGTCGGGGTCGAGGTAGACGTCCTGGATCGCGTGGAGGAGCTCGACGCCCTCGACGGCCGGGCGCTGGAACGCCTTGCGCCCCGAGATCAGGCCCATCCCGCCCCCGCGCTTGTTCACCACCGCGGTGCGGACCGCCTCGGCGAGGTCGGACTCGCCCGACGAGGCCCCACCGCTGTTGATCAGCCCGGATCGGCCCATGAAGCAGTTCGCCACCTGCCACCGGGTGAGGTCGATCGGGTGCGGGGTCGTCAGGGAGTCCTCGACCAGCGGCGAGGTCTTGCCGAACCCGAGCGCGGAGAACCCGCCGTTGGTCTCGGGCGCCTTCTGCTTGATGATGTCGGCCTGGATCGTCACCCCGAGGTGGTTGGCCTGGCCGGTGAGGTCGGCGGCGGTGTGGAAGTCCCCGTCGGCGGTCTTGAAGGCATCGTTGCGCAGGTAGCACCACAGCACCGTGAACATCCCGAGCTCGTGGGCCCGTTCGAACGCCTCGCGGATCTCCTGCAGCTGGCGCATCGACTCCTCGGAACCGAAGTAGATCGTGGCGCCGACCCCGGCGGCCCCCATGTCGAAGGCCTGTTCGACCGACCCGAACAGCACCTGGTCGTAGCGGTTGGGGTAGGTGAGCAGCTCGTTGTGGTTCACCTTCACGATGAACGGGATGCGGTGGGCGTAACGCCGCGCGACCGAGCCGAGGACACCGATGGTGGAGGCCACCGCGTTGCACCCGCCGTCGATCGCGAGCTCGACGATGTTGGCGGGGTCGAAGTACGCCGGGTTCGGGGCGAACGACGCCGCCGCGGAGTGCTCGATGCCCTGGTCGACCGGGAGGATCGACAGGTACCCGGTCCCGCCGAGTCGGCCGTGGTCGAACAGGGACTGCAGGTTGCGCAGCACCTGCACGGGGCGGTCACCGGCCGCGGCGACGTCCTCGACGAACGTCGGGGACGGCAGGTGCAGTCGGTCCTTGGTGATCCCCGAGCAGGTGTGCCCGAGGAGGTCGTCGGCGTCCGGGCCGAGGAGGGAGGCGAGGTCCACGTCGATGCTCCTGGCAGCGGTGGTCTGCGTCGATACGCCCACGGTAGGCGAGCACGGCCCCGGCCGCTGCCTCGCCGCCCGACGGGGCGCGGCCCCACGTCGCTCGACGGGGCGCGCACGTACGTCGCCGGCAGCACCGGTGGCGGCGACGGCGCCCGCTGAACGTCGCCGGTGGTGCACGTGCCGCGCGACCGCGGACGCTGCTCGGTCCCGTCGCGTCTCGGCGACTAGCGTCCGGGCCGACCGACGACGACCGATCCGGGAGACCGTGTGCG
>SLDB01000383.1 GCA_007125475.1 Nitriliruptoraceae bacterium
CCACGGCCACGGCCACGGCCACGGCGACCATGCGGCGATGTTCCGGGACCGGTTCTGGCTGTCGTTCGCCCTCACGATCCCGGTGGTGGTGTGGGCACCGATGATCCAGGAGTGGTTCGGCTACACCGCGCCGGCGTTCCCGGGGAGCGGTTGGCTCGCCCCGGTACTGGGCACCGTGATCTTCGTCTACGGCGGGTCGCCGTTCCTCACCGGCGGGTGGCAGGAGGCCCGGGACCGCTCCCCGGGGATGATGCTGTTGATCGCGATGGCGATCACGGTGGCCTACACCGCCTCGCTGGGGCACGAGCTCGGGTTGTTCGACACCGAGCTGTGGTGGGAGCTCGCGCTACTGATCTCGATCATGCTCCTCGGCCACTGGCTGGAGATGCGCGCGATCGGCCAGGCCCGTGGTGCCCTGGCGGCGCTGGCGGAGCTGCTGCCGGACGAGGCCGAGCGTGTCACCGACGACGGCACCGAGACCGTCCGGATCGACGAGCTGCGCGTCGGGGACGTGGTGCTGGTCCGCCCCGGTGCCCGGGTCCCGGCGGACGGCACGATCGTGGCCGGCACCGCGGACGTCGACGAGTCGATGATCACCGGCGAGTCGAACCCCGTCACGCGTGACGAGGGCGACCGCGTGGTCGCCGCGACCGTGGTCACCGACGCCAGCCTGCGCATCGAGGTGACCGCGACCGGTGACGACACCGCGCTGGCCGGGATCGAGCGGATGGTCGCCGACGCGCAGGACTCCCGATCGCGGACGCAGGTGCTGGCCGACCGTGCCGCGGCGCTGCTGTTCTATGTCGCCGTGGCCGCCGGCGCGGTGACCGCGTTCGTCTGGTCCCTGGTCGGCGAGCCCGGCTTCGCTGTCGACCGCACCGTCACCGTGCTGGTGATCGCCTGCCCGCACGCGCTGGGGCTCGCGATCCCGCTGGTGACCTCGATCTCGACCGCGAAGTCCGCCCGCTCCGGGATCCTGGTCAAGGACCGGCTCGCGCTCGAGCAGATGCGCACCGTCGACGCGGTGCTGTTCGACAAGACCGGCACCCTGACCGAAGGGGCGCACGCCGTCGCCGACGTCGCGAGCTCGCCGGGAGTCGACGAGGACGAGCTCCTGGCGCTCGCGGCTGCCGTGGAGGCCGACTCCGAGCATCCACTGGCCCGCGCGATCCACGCCTACGCCACCGAGCGGGTCGAGATCCCCACCGCGTCCGGGTTCCGGTCCATGACCGGGCGCGGCGTGACCGCCGAGGTCGACGGTGTCGAGGTGGCGGTCGGCGGGCCGGCGCTCCTCCGTGACCGCGACCTGCCCGTGCCCGACGAGCTCCGCGACGCCACCGACGCCTGGGTCGGGCGTGGCGCGGCTGTGCTGCACGTCGTCCGTGACGAGGCGGTGATCGGCGCGTTCGCGCTCGAGGACCAGGTCCGCGAGGTCTCCCGCCAGGCGGTCGAGCAGCTCCACGCGGCCGGCATCACGGTGGCGATGATCACCGGCGACGCCCGCCAGGTCGCCGACGCCGTCGCCGGCGAACTCGACATCGACGAGGTGTTCGCCGAGGTGCTCCCTGAGGACAAGGACGCGCACGTCGCCGAGCTGCAGGCGCGGGGGCTGAAGGTCGCGATGGTCGGCGACGGCGTGAACGACGCCCCGGCGCTCGCCCGCGCCGACGTCGGGATCGCGATCGGTGCGGGCACCGACGTCGCGATCGAGTCCGCCGGGATCGTGCTCGCCTCCGACGACCCCCGCGGGGTGGTCGCGATCCGCACCCTGTCGACGGCGACCTACCGAAAGATGGTCCAGAACCTGTGGTGGGCCGCCGGCTACAACCTCGCCGCGATCCCGCTGGCCGCCGGCGTGCTCGCCCCCGTCGGGTTCGTCCTCCCGATGGCGCTCGGCGCCGCGCTGATGAGCCTGTCCACCATCATCGTCGCCCTCAACGCGCAGCTGCTGCGACGCGTCGACCTCGGCCTCGCCCGGGTCGACCTCGGCCAGCCCGACGCACCGGCGTGACGGCCCGGGGACCGGCCGGAGGGGTGTGGCTGCCCGGGCGCCGACACCCGGGTGGTCGGGGGTGACCAGCCGGAACGGCCCCGGCAGCGACACCACCGTCAGGCCACTCAGGGGCGGCGAGGTCGGCGACCAGGGGCTGCCCAACGTCGCGCAGCCGAAGATCCGTGACGCACACCACGAAGTTCCGGCCTCCTCGTGGCGACGGCGCGCGCCGCAGGCGACCATCTCCACGTGACGTCCCGCCCGACCGGCAACCGCTCGGAGCGCAGCGACGTCAGGCGGTGACGAGGTCCCGTCGGGTGAACAGCGGGATCGCCGCCGCGACGACCATGAGGGCGGTGATCGCGAGCCACGCGAAGCCCACCGGGACGGTCCCGCTCACCGGCCCGGCGTCGATGGCCTGGGTGAACGGCGAGAGCGGCTGCCACGGCGCGACCGCCTCGACGAGGGCGCCGATGACGTGCAGGGCGTAGCCGGCCACCGCCACCGCCGACGCCGCCGCGACGGCGAGCGTCCGCCGGCCCGTCGCGGCACCAACCGCGAGGGCGAGCCAGCCGTGCTGGACGCCGATGAGGACCATCGCCACGGCACCGACCGCCGCGTGACCGATAGGGATCGCCATGTCGATGACGATCGAGCCCACCACCGTCACGACCAGCAGCACCGCATCCAGCCCGACGATCCCGGTGGCCAGACCGGTGGCCTTCTCCAAGAGCAGGCGTGTGCGCGACAGTGGGGTGACCACGACGACCTCGAGCACCCCGTCCTGCTCCTCGCCGGCGATCAGCCGCGCCCCCCGGCCGACGCCGTACGCGATGAACATCCCCGGCAGGATGATGCTGAACAGCTCCGCGTTGAGGAACCCCGCCCCGGTGGCCATGGCCTCCAGGTCGAAGAGCCGTTGGAACGGCTCCGGGTACGCCGCCAGCAGGTCCGCGTCGAAGATGTCGCGGACCGACGGCCACAACGCCGCCATGAGCAGCACCAGCAACGCGACCGCGGCGCCCCATCCCACCACTGCCCGGCGTTGGTCGCGCAGGGTCTTGCGGTAGACGTGGACGGACACCTCACCCCTCCTCGGCGTAGTGGGCGAGGAAGATCTCCTCGAGGTCGGCGTCGTGCGAGACCAGGTCCTCGACCCGATAGGGGGCGAGTGCGGCGACGAGGTCGGCGGTGGAGCCCACCACGACGAGGTGCGCCCGCCGCCCGTCGGCGCGGAGCTCGCGCACCCCGGGGGTGGCGGCGAGCACCGCCATCGGTGGCTCGTGGCCGAACGTCAGGTCGATCCGTCGCAGCGCCCGGGCCTTGAGGTCCTCGACCGAGTCGACCGTGACCATCCGCCCCTGACGCAGGATGCCGACGACGTCGGCGACGGCCTCCACCTCGGTGAGGATGTGCGACGACAGCAGGATCGTCCGGTCGTCCGCACGCGCTCCACGCACCAGTTCGAGGAACTCCCGCTGCATCAACGGGTCGAGGCCGGACGTGGGCTCATCGAGGATCAGTACCGGCGGATCGTGCATGAACGCCTGGACGATCCCGACCTTCTGACGGTTGCCGTGGGACAGCGCCCCGATCCGGCGTGACAGGTCCAGCTTCAGGCGTTCCGCCAGCTCCTCGACGGTCGCGGCGTCGACACCGCCACGCAGATCGCCGAGGAAGCGCAGGTACTCCTCACCGGTGAGATCCGGGTACGCCCGGAAGTCCCCCGGGAGGTAGCCGACGCGTCGGTGGACCTCGTCCGGGTCGTGGGCGACGTCGATGCCCAGGACCTCGGCACGCCCCTGACTGGGGTGGAGCAGCCCGACGAGCAGACGCAGCAGCGTCGTCTTCCCAGCGCCGTTCGGGCCGAGGCAGCCGAACACGGTCCCGGCGGTCACCTCCAGGTCGAGTCCGGTGAGCCCGACGGTGCCTCCGTAGTTCTTCGTCAACCCCGACGTGCGGATCACCGCGGCCATCTCGCCCACCCTTCGCCCGAGGCGGTCCGCGGGACAACGCCGCACGCTCGGCGGATGGCTCCGAAGACGGCGATCACTCGAGGAGGGCCTGCTGGACGTCGGCGTACGGCCAGGTGCGAAGCAACGCCTCCACGGTGATCGTGCGCTCCAACCGCCGGTAGCTGCGTTGACGGCTGGCCCGCTCCCCGCTGTGCGAGGTCTCGGCCTGCAGGTGGCTGCGCGCCGCGAGGACGTAGTCGCGGGCGGCCTCGGTGCTGCGTTCCCGCAGGTCGCCGTTGATGAGGACGATCATGGCCAGCCCCTTTGTCCGTGCCGAGTCGGTGCTGCGACGTGTCCGACGCTGCGACGTGCGCTGTGCGCTGGGCGCTGGGCGCTGCGACGTGCGCTGCGACGTGGTAGTGCATCGATCGTGGCCCTTCGGGCGCGAAGCGTCGAGAGGCGAAGGTCCCGATCTCAGCGCACATGACGCCGCCCCCCGATCGGGTGCCATGCCCCCCTCCCCCCGCGTCGCACGAGACCCTGCCGGGGCAGGCCGCGTCCGATCAGGGCCGTGTTGGTCCCGCACCGCGCTGGCCCGCCCCGGACGAGCGGCGGGGCGCCAGCCTGATTCGTGACCAACGACCCTGGCCCGGGGAGGTGGGGGGATCCACGCTGAGCCCATCGGATGCCTCGCCTCCTCCGCCCAGCGACGGCGTGGCGACGACCCGACGCGACCCGGTCGCCTCATCATCCGCCCCCGAACGACGGCGGAGTGAGCCGCGCCCATACCCGAGGAGACCGACCCATGACGACCCGCCTGCCCAGCCCGTACGACCCGCTGCGTGGCCTCGCCCCCCTCCGCGACGAGTTCGACCGTCTGCTTCGCTCGGCTTCCACGTGGGGACGTGAGGCGATCGCCGCCGACGGCTGGAGCCCCAAACTCGACATCGAGGAGACCGACGACAGTTACGCCCTGCACGTCGAGATGCCGGGCGTGAAGACCGATGACATCGACGTCAGCATCGAGGACGGGTTGCTCACCATCGAGGGCAGCCGCGAGTTCTACGACGAGAAGGAAGAGGATGGCTTCCACCGCGTGGAGCGGGAGTTCGGCCGCTTCCACCGGGCGGTGCGCCTGCCCGGCAACATCGACGCCGACCGGATGACGGCGAAGTACACCGACGGGATACTCACCGTCGACGTGCCCAAGGCCGAGAACGCCCGGCCCCACCGCATCCAGGTGACCTCCGACTGACCCGCCCGCCCAGCTTCGTCGGGGACCACGGTCGCCCGCGCCTGCGGCCGTGCGGGGCCGAGTCGTCTACGTTCGGATCCTCACGTCGGAGGAGGCCCGGTGCGCGCGTGGGTGGTCCGCGAACCCGGGCCCGTCACCGACGACCCACTGCGGTTCGTCGAGGTACCGGACCCCGAACCGGGCCGCGGTGAGGTCCGCGTGCGGGTGCGCACCTGCGGGGTGTGCCGCACCGACCTGCACGTCGCCGAAGGCGACCTGCCGGTGCGCCGCCGCGACGTGGTCCCCGGCCACGAGATCGTCGGCGAGGTCGAGCGGCTCGGACCCGGCGCGGATCGGTTCGCCGTCGGTGAGCGGATCGGGATCCCCTGGCTGCGCCGGACCTGCGGGCGCTGCCGGCACTGCCGGCGGGGCGCCGAGAACCTCTGCGAGGACCCGCAGTTCACCGGGTGGACCCACGACGGCGGGTACGCCGAGCTCGCCGTCGTCGACGAAGCCTTCGCCTACCGCCTCCCCGCGGGCCTCGACGACGAGGAGGCCGCGCCGTTGCTGTGCGCGGGGATCATCGGCTACCGCGCCCTGCTGCGGTCCGGGTTCCGCCCCGGCGACCGCCTGGGGATCTGGGGGTTCGGTGGCTCGGCACACCTCACCGCGCAGGTGGCGCTGGCGATGGGCGCCGAGCTCTCCGTGGTGACCCGCAGCACCGCGGGGCGCGCACTCGCCGGCCGGCTCGGTGCCGGGTGGGTCGGGGCACCCGGCGAACGACCCCCGGAGCCGCTGGACGCGGCGATCTCGTTCGCCCCGGCCGGCGACGTGGTCCCCGAGGCCCTCGAAGCGCTGGACCGTGGCGGCGTGCTGGCACTGGCCGGGATCCACGTCACCCCACTGCCGGCCCTCGACTACCAGCGGCACCTGTTCCAGGAACGCGAGGTGCGCTCGGTGACCGCGAACACGCGCGCCGACGGGGAGGCGTTCCTCGCGATCGCGGCCCGCATCGGGGTGCGGTCGACGACGGTGGGCTACCCGTTCGAGGCCGCGGCCGACGCCCTCGACGACCTCGCCCACGACCGCTTCGCCGGCGCCGCCGTCCTCGAGGTGAGCGGGGCGACGAGGCGCTGAACCGGCTCACGATCGGGTGCTCGTCACGCCCAGCGCGCACTGCCGGCACGCCCGCACCGATTCGTTGACGCCCCTGCGTGATCGGCTCAATCTGAGGCGTGGTCGGCCGCCAGCGCCGACCCGGAGGCGTGCCGGCGACGGCACGGAAGGGACGGTGTCCCATGACTGCGCAAGAGCTCAACCGGGCACCCGGGCGCGTGAGGCCACGCTACGCGCGTCTCGGGCTCCTCGGCCTCGGCATGATCACCGCCGCGCTCACGATCTTCGCGGCCCTGGTCGTGCTCCGCTTCCCCGAGGAAGCGGCGTTCTTCCTCCCCATGTGGGCCGCGGCGGTGATCGCCACCGCACTGGTCTGGCGCTTCGACACGACCTGGGCCCGGGTCGTCGGCGCCGTCGTGTCGCTCGCGCTCGGCGTGATGATGTTCTGGATCGCGTTCGGGTTGCTGCACCCAGCGAGCTTCTTCGACTTCGTCCCCGCGGTGCTGTTCGTCCCCGGCGTCGTCGTCGCGCTGTTCGGCAACGTCGCCGCGATCGTGCAGCGCCGGCGCCAGCACCTCGACACCCGCCCCACGCCGGCCGAGCTGCGCGTCGAGCAGGCCGCCGTCGTGGTCGTGATCGCCGCCGTCGCGGTCTCCGGCATCCTCACCCTCCTCGCCCGCGAGTCGGTGGATGCCGCCGAAGCCTCCGGGGCGACGCCGGTGGAGATGACGGACTTCGCGTTCGAGCCCATGACCGTCGAGGTTGACGGCGGCGGGCAACTGCTGGTGCACAACGCCGACCCGTTCCTGCACGACGTCGCGGTCCCGGCGATCGGCCTCGAACCGGTCACCGTCGGCCCGGGCAGCAGTGTCCTCGTCGACGTCCCCGTGACGTCCGGGACGTACGTGCTGTACTGCACGCTGCACTCGAACGTGGACAACGCCTCCCCGGACCCCGACGAGCAGATGGTCGCCGCGCTGGTCGTGCGGTGACCACCCCGGCGGCGCCCGGGCCGAACGGGCCACGGGCGCCGCCGGCGGAGCACGTGATGCCGCGAGGCTCCGGCGGCGTCACGCCGACCGTGACTGGTCGCTGATCCTGGGGAACGGCTCGATCGAGAACACCACCTCCACGGGGAGGTCGAAGAACGCCGCGATCCGCAGCGCCAGGTGCAGGCTCGGGCTGTACTCCCCGCGTTCGAGGTACCCGACCGTCTGGTAGTGCACCCCCAGGGCCTCGGCGAGCTCGCGGCGGGTCACCCCCTGCTCGGCACGCAGCAGGGCGATGCGGTTGTGGACGACCTCGCTCATCGGACGAACTGGGCGGCCTGGTCCCGTGCCTCGGCGACCGCGGCGCCGGACTGCCGACGGGACATGCGTCGTACCAGCAGGCTCGCGAGCACGGAGCCGACCACCGTCCAGATGGTGAGGACGGCGATCCCCCACCCGATCCGCCAGGTCCCGGTGAGCTCGCCGACGACCGCGGCCTCCGGGAGGAACGCGTAGCGCATCAGGTGGCCGAGCCAGTACAGCGGGAAGAGCTGCGCGACGACCTGCACCCAACCCCACAGCTGGGCCATCTCCCCGAAGATCCCCGAGATCCAGGCCAGACCGATGATCGGCAGCATCCCCCAGGTGGTGACCTGCTGGATCCGGGGCACCAGCGACCCGATCGCGAACCCCAGGGGGAGGTTGGAGAGGATCCCCAGCAGCAGGACCAGCACCGTCAGACCCCACCGCCAGGCGTCGGCCGGGACCACCCCGTCGAACAGGATCGCCGAACCGGCGAGCACGATCACCAGCAGCGGCACCAACGACAGCACCGTGAGCACCCCCACCCCGGTGAGGTAGCCGTGCAGCCCGTAGGGGGCGACGCGGCTGCGCAGCAGCGTGCCGTCCTCGCGTTCCAGCGCCAGGGCGTACGCCGGACCGATCACGATGGAGAACATCACGACCCCGGCCAACAGGCTCGGCAGCGCGACCTGAGGCACGGTGAGTGTGGTGCCCTCCAACACGTCGTCGCGGTTGAACCACAGCAGCGTGAGGACCCCGAGCCCCATCAGCACGTAGAAGCTCTGGTCCTGCGGGCTGCGCAGACCGATCACGAACTCGTGCCAGCCGCGACGGACACCGATCATGAACGCGCGCACACGGACGTCCATCAGGCTTCCCCGCTGACGAGACCGACCGGGGTGTGGGCGACCTCGGCGTCGAGGTGCGCCCGGACGAGCTCGAGGTAGGTGTCCTCCAGGCTGGCGCGTCGGACCTCGAGCTCCTCGATCCCCCTCGGGTGGTCGGCCAGCAACTGCCGGACGTACGCCGTCGCGTCATCGGTGGCGTGGACGAACCGCTGCCCGTCGTGGGTCCAGCGGACCTCGGCGTTGGCACGGATGCGTCGGGCCAGGGCGTCCGCGGAGCCGTCGGCGACGATCCGACCTCCGGCGAGGATCAGGATCCGGTCGGCGAGCCGTTCCGCCTCCGCGAGGTCGTGGGTGGTCAGCAGGACGGTGGTGGCCTCCAGGTCGGTGAGCCGGTGCACCAGTTCGTGGAACTCCCGACGCGCCTGGGGGTCGAAGCCGGCGGTGGGTTCGTCGAGGAAGAGCACCTCGGGTCGGCCCACGATCCCCACGGCGACGTCCAACCGGCGGCGTTGGCCACCGGAGAGGGTGAGGATGCGCTGGTCGGCGGCGTCACCGAGCCCGACGAGGTCGAGGAGCTCACCGGTCGGTACCGGGCGCGGCCGTTCGGCGGTGGAGAACGCCGCGTAGTACGCGCCGAGGTGGTCCAGCAGGTCACGGGGGCTCCACCGGGCGTGGTCGCGCCACGACTGCAGCACGACCCCGACCCGGGCCCGCCAGGGTTCGTCGGCGTGGAGCGGATCGACACCCAGGACTTCGATGTCACCCGCCGAGGGCCGCCGGAACCCCTCGAGGACCTCGATCGTGGTGGTCTTGCCGGCGCCGTTGGGGCCGAGCAGCGTCACGACCTCGCCGCGGTGCACGTGAAGATCCACCCCGGAGAGCACGTCGTGCTCGCCGTACCGCATCCGCAGCCCACGGACCTGGATGACGGGGGCGGGATCGTCGGGGGCTGACACCCCGGCGTTCGACGCCGACTCGCCAGCGAACATCGGACCCTCACGTCGGTGGCTGTGGCGGTACCGCAGTAGAACAACTCTTGATATAGCAGTCTTACTACATCCCGTCTGGGGCAGCAACCGCCGGGCCATGCAGGAACGCTACGTCGTCGACTACCGGGTCGTGGTCCTCGACCACGACAGCGAGCTCACCGTGGACAGCCAGCCACGGCGGACCATCTTCCGCGTCGTCCTCCCGGTCGCCGCTACCCGGGCGGGGCCTGATCTCCGCCGCGGGCGGCGTCACGACCGGCGGCCCCACGTCACGGCGTGCACGGGTGTGAGCTCGGCGGCGCCGAGCTCAATGAACCCGTGGCGCTCGAGCAGATCGTCGTAGGCGGTACGCGGCAGCAGCTGGTCGTCGATCTGAGCCTCGAAGAACTGGATCCCCGACATCACCCGGCCCGGGACGGTTCGCAGGCCGTCGGTGGTATCCGGGAACGGGAAGTCGGAGATCACGAACCAGCCACCGGGCTCGAGGGCGTCCCGGACGTTGCCGGCAACACGGTCGATGTCGCGACACTCGTGCATGGAGATGTTGTTGATCACCAACGCCGCCGGGGTGTCCAGGCGCATCTCCTCCAGCGAGCTCTCGACCAGCTCGACTCGGTCGCCGAGGCCCTCGGACGTCAGGTGCTGGCGGGCCAGCTCGAGCGTGTCCGCGTCGCCGTCGACCCCGACGATGTCACAGGCCGGGTAGGTGCCGGCGAGCCTGGCCAGCCCGGTTCCCGCACCGCAGGCGGTGTCGACGATCCGGCAGCCGTCGGTCAACCGCTCGGCCAACCCGGGGACTTGCTCCAGCCCGCCCGGGACGAGACGGGTGTAGAACGGCGTCCCGGTCCCGGCGACGCCGGCGATCCACTCCTGGCTGCACTCGTCCCACCACGTCCGCCGTCCGGTCGGCCACACGTCCTCGAAGCGGTCGAAGACCTCGTACTGCTCCAGGACGGTGAACACCCCGCCGACGTACGCCGGTGAGGTGGTGTCCAACAACAACGTGTCCATGTGGGGCGCCAACCGGAAACGCACCCCGTCGGTGTCACACACCCCTGCGGCCACCGCCGACTGGCACCACACCGAGGTGTAGAACCCGTCGAGGCCGACCGTCTCGGCGAGCTCGTCGGCGTCGAGTCCGTCGTCGGCCTCGGCGAGCGCGCCGATCACCCCGGTGCGCAGCCCCGAGGCGACCGTTCGGTGCCCGACGTACCCGGCGATCTGGCTGAGCAGCTTCGGTGCCTGCTCCGAGATCGCCGGCTGCGGTGTGCTGGCTTCCACTGTGGACGTCATCCCCGACCTCCTGCCTCGACTCTCCTCCATCCCATGGCCGCCCCCACGACGCTCCCGGCGACCCGCGGGCGTCCGACAACGGCGTGCGAGCCGGACGGGGCGAGTATCGCCCGACCGGGTCCGGTCCTTCCAGTACGAATCCGTGCCGACGCGGCGCCCACGCACGCGTCGACCGGCCCCGACCACCGCTGACCCGGCCGCCACCAGACGGCCCCGTCACCACACGGCCCCGTCATCCGACGGGAGCCGCCCGGTGCTCACACCTGGCGCTCACACCCGGTCCCCACACCCGGTGCTCACAACCCGAACGTCAGCCCGAGGGCGAGGATCCAGCCCACGATCGTGATCGTGAGGGTGGTGCGCCACTTCAACGTGGAGAAGATCATCCACCCCACCGTCGCGAGCGCCCCGATGAACACCACGAGCACTACCAGGTTCCCCCCGCCCTGCGTGCCGTGGTAGGCGACCAGCGCCGTGGTCTCGGTTGCGGTCATCGACATCACGTACTCCTCGATGGATCGGTGTTCGTCACGCGAACCCCCTCATCGGAAGGCTCCCAGCGCAGCGTGGACCGTGTGGCCACCGGGACACCGGTGCCACCGGCTCCATAGGTGAACACGGCCGCGGCCCGCAGACTTCCCTCCGACGGCGGCACGGCTGGCCGCGACACGGCTGGCGGCGGCACGGCTGGCCGCGACACATCGGTCGTCGCGACCCCGAACCCCACGAACCGGCGCGGCCCCGACCTCACCCCGGCACCGCTCCGTCGATCCCGAGGTCCTCCAGCCAACGATCCCGCGGACGCTACCTCGCCGGTTCGCACCCGGGTCACGATCCCGGCACGTCGGTCGCCGCCGGAAGTCGGCCACGGCCGCCGCGGTTCCCGTCCCACAGGGACGTCGACCGGGAGCGGGACCATGCGACGCGTGCACCAGCGGCGGTTGGCGACTGCGGGGGTGCTCGCGTTCATCGCCGCGGGTTGCGCCACCGCGCCCGAAGGGCCCGACCGCGCCGACCCCGCCGACGGCGACGACGGTGGGTCGCCGGCGGCGGCACCGGCCGCGGAGCGGGACACGGTCCGTGAGGAGTCGATCGGGTGCGATCCCGGTGAGCTGTACTGGCTCCAGGAGGGGTGCGAACCGGCGACCTCGATCGACCTCGACGAGGTATGGACGAACGGCCCCCCACCGGACGGCATCCCCCCGATCGACGAGCCGGTGTACGAACCGATCGACCACGCCGACGACTGGCTGAACGACGACAGCCCGGTGCTGGTCGTCGAGGTCGGCGACGACGTGCGCGCCTACCCGCTGGCGATCCTCACCTGGCACGAGATCGTGAACACGACCGTGGGTGGGGAACCGCTCGCGGTGACCTACTGCCCGCTGTGCAACTCCGCGCTGGTGTTCGAACGCACC
Organism: Nitriliruptoraceae bacterium; assembly: GCA_007125475.1. Lineage (GTDB taxonomy): Bacteria > Actinomycetota > Nitriliruptoria > Nitriliruptorales > Nitriliruptoraceae > SLDB01. Next base: position 12,139 of record SLDB01000383.1, read on the forward strand.
ATCGACGGCCCCGACGGGCGCGAGGTCCTCGACTTCGGGACCTCCGGGAGGCTGTACCAGTCGAACCTGCTGATGTACGACCGCACCCACCACGACGTGTGGCTGCAGTTCTCCGGCGAGTCCGTCGTCGGGGAAGCCACCCTCGGCACCCGCCTGGAACGTGTCCCGGCGTGGCTGCTGGGCTACGACACCTTCGTCGAGCTCCACCCCGACGCACAGGTGCTCTCCCGCGACACCGGGTTCGTCCGTGACTACGGCAGCAACCCCTACGAGCTCTACGACACCGAGGAGGGCCGCCCGTTCCTGTTCGACGGCGACGCCGACGACCGCTTCCCCCCGATGAAACGGTTCGTCGGGGTCGCCGACGACGGTGACGCCGTCGCCGTCGAGCTCGACCACCTCGGCGACGAACGCGTCGTCGAGGTCACCGTCGGCGGACGCGACGTCGCCGTGGTGTGGGCACCGGGCCAGGCGTCGGCACTCGACACCGCCGACCTCGCCGCCGGTCGCGAGGTCGGCCAGACCGCCGTGTTCGACCTCGCCCTCGACGACCAGCGCGTCGAGCTCG
>SLDB01000177.1 GCA_007125475.1 Nitriliruptoraceae bacterium
CGCGATGGCCCGCGGCGGGATCCACGACGCCCTCGCCGGCGGTTTCGCCCGGTACTCCACCGACGAGCGCTGGCTGGTCCCGCACTTCGAGAAGATGGTGTACGACAACGCGCTGCTGCTGCCGGCGTACGCGCTGGCCGCGGCGGTGACCGGTGACGAGGCGTTGGCGCGCACCGCCAGGCTCACCGCCGGGGTGCTGATCGACGATCTACGCACCGACGACGGGGCGTTCGTCTCGGCGATCGACGCCGATTCGGAAGGTGTCGAGGGCCGGTTCTACGTCTGGTCCCACGACGAACTCACGGAGGTGATCACCGAGGCTGGCGGCGACCCCGAGGTGTTCACCGCGTTCCTCGGCGCCACGCCCGAGGGGAACTGGGAGGGCGTGAACGTCCTGCACGAGCCGGTGGCCCGGGAGCGCTTCGCCGCCGAGGTCGGCTGGGGGGCCGAGGAGTTCGCCGCCGAGTGGGAGCGGCTGCGGGTGGTGCTGCGCGCCCACCGCGAGTCCCGCCCGGCACCGGCGGTCGACGACAAGGTCCTCACCGACGTCAACGCCCTGACGGTGCGCGGGTTGGTGCTCGCCGGACGGTGGCTGGGGCAGCCGGGCTGGGTGACCGCGGCCGCCGCGGCCGCCGAACGGCTGCACGAGGTGCACGTCGTCGACGGCCGGCTCTTCCACGCCTCCCGGCACGGTCGGGTCGCGGTCGCGGGGTTCCTCGAGGACCACGCCGCGCTGGCGCTCGCCGACCTCGAGCTGTACGCGGTCACCGGCGACCCGCGGTGGTACACGCGGGCCGTGCGTCTGGCCGAGGACGCCGACGCCCGGTTCGCCGACCCCGACGGCGGGTGGTTCCAGACCGCCGACGACGCCGAGGCGCTGTTCACCCGCCCCAAGGACCGGTGGGACAACGCGGTGCCGGCCGGGACCTCGGTGATGACCGAGGTGTGCCGGGTGCTGGCCGGGCTCACCGGCGAGCACCGGTGGTGGCAGCGGGCCGAGGACGCGTTGCGCCTGTTCCAGCCGGCCGCAGCACAGAACCCTCCGGGGTACGGCTGGATGCTGCGGCAGTTCGAGGCGCTCGCGGCCGGGCCCCGCGAGGTCGCCGTCGTCGGGCCGCCGGGTGCCGACCGCGACGCGCTGGCCGCGGTCGTCGACGAGCACCCCCGCCCGGGGGTGGTCTCGGTCGTCACCGGCGCCGACCATGGCGATTCCCCGGCCCTGCTGGCCGGGCGCAGCGGGGTCGACGGCGCCGCGGCGGCGTACGTGTGCCGGGCGTTGAGCTGCCAGCGCCCGGTGACCACGCCCGACGAGCTGCGGCGTCTGCTGCAGGCCTGAACCACCCCGGTCGAGGTGGTCGCGGTCGCCGGCGAACCCACCCCGCCGCACGCCCCTGCCCGCCGTACCCTCGTGGGAGGACGGTGTGTCGGGCGACCTGCGACCGGTCCCCGGTGCCGGTGCACCTCGGGCGGAGCAGGGTGACGGGACGCCGGCGGCCGGCGTCGCCCGGGGATCCGGGGAGGGTGGGTGCGGGCTCTCGGAGGTGGGTGATGTACGAAGACTGGGGGGTGCGCGACCCGCTGTGGCGTGGGATCCGCAGCGAGATCCTCCGGCTCGCCGGTTCCCCGGTGCACGTGCTGCGTCACGACGGCGAGGCCGACGGGCCCACGCAGCTGCTGGTCCACGGCCTGGGCGGCGCCGCCGGCTCGTGGCTCGACGTCATCGCCGGCCTGGCGCGTCGCGGTCCGGTCGTCGCCCCGGACCTGCCCGGTTTCGGTCGTACTCCGCCGCCGCGCCGCCGGGGTTCCCGGCTGGGGGCGAACACCGCGTTCCTGCGGGCGTTCGCCCACCGGCTGTCGTTGACCGACGCCCACGTGCACGCCTCGTCGATGGGGGCGTTGCTGGGGGTGCGGCTCGCCGCCGCCGACCCGCACCGTGTCGGGTACCTGGTCCTGTCGGCACCGGCGCTGCCGGTGTCGCGCGCCGCGCTGAGCCGGCTGCACCCGCAGGCGTTGCGCACCTTCGCCCCGTTCGCGATCCCGGGGGTGGGGGCCTCGGTGCTGCGGCGCACCTACGCGGCACGCACCCCCGAGGAGCTGCAACACGATCGTGCCGCGTTCGTCCACGCCGACGCCGAGCAGGTCCGTGAGCCGCTGCGGCAGGTGGGGGTCGACACGGCCGCCTACGCCCAGCGCAACCCGTGGCGTCTGGAGGCGTTCGCCGTGGCGGCGGAGTCGACGGTGGCCACGATGCTGGCGTCGCCGCCGAGCGCGCGCCGTGCCGTCGAGGCGGTGACGGCCCCGACGATGCTGCTGTGGGGTGATCACGACCGCATCGTGCCCCGGGAGCTGGTCGAGGCGGTGGTGCGCCGGCGCCCGGACTGGCCGCTGACGGTGCTCGCCGGGGTCGGTCACGCCCCGATGACCGAGGCGCCGCAGGCCTACCTCGAGGCGGTCGGGGCGTGGCTGGACGCCGGGGCTCCCGCGGCGCTCCCACCGGGCGGCGACGTGGCGGTCGACCCGGGCGCCGGTCTCGCCGACCCCGCGGGGTGAGCCGGGCCCACCACGCCGGCGGGACGCCCCACCTCGGCGTGGTCAGCCGGCGGTGACGTAGCGCAGCCCCCGGCTGCCGGGGACCCGTCGGATCACCCCGGCGTCGAGGAGTTCGACGAGCTCACCGCGGGTCTGTTGCGGCGAGGCCGCGAGCTCGGCGCGGTAGTCGGCGACGGTGAACGCCGGGTGGTCGGCGGCGAAGCGGCGGGCGTGCTCGGCGGGGTCGGCGGCCAGCACCCCCAGCCGCCGGGCGTTGGCCCGCATCCCGTCGGCGACCGCCTCCCCCCACCGCTCCAGCCAGATCGTCTGGTCGCGGCGGCGCAGCGTGCGGGCGACCTCCTCGTGGTAGCCCAGCGGGTCCCGGGCCAGGGCCGGCTCCGGGGCGGCGAGGTGGTCGGGGTCCAGACCCCGGGCGCGGAGCACCAGCCGCGCCGCCGCCCGGGCAAGGCGGCCGTTCGCGGCGTCGTAGGGCTGGATCCGCAACAGCTCGTGGTGCAGCACCCCGCTCACCACCAGGCCGTGCTCCCGGGTGGCGGTGGAGGCCAGCCACGCCTCGGTGAGCCCGAGCTCGCGGGGCACCAGGTCGGGCTCGGTCGGGAAGAACAGCACCCGACCGGTGCTGCCGTCCTGCACGGCGAGGTCAGTGGTGCGCGGCTGGCCGGCGCGGTCGGCGGCGACCAGGCCGCGGGTCAGCCGGCGGTGCAGCTCGGACAGCGCCGGGAGCGGGTCGGAGAGGATGGTGTCGAGGAGGTCGTCGGCGTCCTCGCCGGCGTGGGCGCCGACGACCTCCAGGGCGCGCAGCTCGTCGTCGTGAGGGTCGTCGAGGGTGCGCAGCGCATCCAGCCACGTCCCGCGCCGGCTGGTGTCCGTCGAGGTGGCTCCCGCCCCGGCACTGTCGGCGATCCGTGCCGCGGTCGCCGCGGC
>SLDB01000371.1 GCA_007125475.1 Nitriliruptoraceae bacterium
CCCCCGTCGCCGCGACCTGCAACTGCACGTCGGTCATCTCCGCGCCGTCGTACGCGTCGCGGCGCCGCGTCAGGACGCGGAACTCGGTACGGGCGCGGGGATCGTCGGGCACGGGGTTTCTTCTCCGTGGCGGGCTCGGTGGCAGGCTCCGTGGGGGGCTCGATGGCGGTCCGCCGTCGGGTGCGAGGGGGCGGCGACGGTAGTGGTCGTGGGTGTGCGGGGACAACGCGTCGGTCGGGCCGGCCGGGTGCGACGGTGACGACGGGTAGCCTCGTTGGTCAGCGTCGCCGTCGAGAGGGCCTTGTGTGAAGGTGTACACCAAGAAGGGTGACGACGGCACGACCGGGTTGCTCTACGGCGGGCGCGTCGACAAGGACGACCTTCGGACCACCGCCTACGGCACCGTCGACGAGGTGTGCAGTGCGCTGGGCCTGGCGCGCGCCGAACTCGACGGGGTGTTGCACGATGCCGTGCTCACCGTACAGCGGGAGTTGTTCGTCGTCGGGGCGCAGCTGGCCACCGACGTCGCCCACTGGGACCGCCTCGAGGTCGGGGTGAGCCGCGTCGATGACGCCATGGTGGACGCGATCGATGCGCGGATCGACGCGGTCGTCGAGCGCCACCCGCTGCCGACGGTGTTCGTCGTGCCGGGGGGGAACCGCGCCGCCGCGGCGCTCGACCTCGCCCGCACGGTGTGCCGTCGCGCCGAGCGCCACGTCGTCGCGATGCGTCGGGCCGGGATCCTGGGCGACGACGCCCCGCTGCGCTATCTCAACCGGTGCGCGGACGAGCTCTACGTCCTCGCCCGTGAAGTGGAGGGCGCCCACCTCCCCTCGCGTGAGGGTGCGTGAGGTGACCTCGGCGGGGCGGGGACCGGTGTCCGCCGGCGCGGCGACGGTGCGCGACGACCTCGGCGACGAGGTCCCCGTTCCCCGGCGGCCACGGCGCCTGGTGAGTCTGGTGCCGTCGACCTCAGAGCTGTTGGCGCACCTCGGGCTCGCCGACGACCTGGTGGCCGTCACCGAGTACTGCACCTCCCCCCGGGGGGCGTTCACCCACGCCGAGCGTGTCCGGGGGACGAAGAACCCCGACACGCGGGCGATCGTCGGCCTCGCCCCGGATCTGGTGATCGCGAACGAGGAGGAGAACCGCCCCCTGGACGTGCGACGGCTGCGTGACGCCGGGGTGCCGGTGTACGTCACCCGGGTGCGCACGGTCGCCGACGTCGCGGCGTCGGTCGCCGCCCTCACGGACGTCCTCGACCGCCGGGAGGCCGGCACCGAGATCGCCGCCGAGATCCACCGGGCGCTCGCCACGGGCCCGTCGGCACGGGTCACCGCCGAGTGTGCGGTGTGGCGCGACGGTCCCGGTCGCGGTGAGGACGAGACCTGGTGGTTGGTCGGCGGGGACACCTACGCCGGTGACCTGCTGCGTACGTGTGGCCTGCTGCCGGCGCTGCGCTCCAGCGACGAACGCTACCCACGCGTGCCGTTGGACACCCTCGCCGCGGCCGACCCCGACGTCGTCCTCCTCCCCGACGAGCCCTACGCCTTCGGTGACGACGACGTCGCCGTGTTCGAGGGCTGGCGTTCGCAGGCGCGACGCGTCGACGGCGGTGAGCTGTTCTGGTGGGGGCACCGCACCCCGGCGGCGATCCGCTCCCTGGGCGCTCTGGCCGAGGACGTCGCCGCCGGGCTCGCCGACGGCTGAACGCCGGCCGGGCTCACCCGCCGTAGGTGTGCTCGGGACCGGGGTACTCGCCGTCGGCGACCTCGGAGGCGAACGTCTTCACGGCCGCGGAGATCTCCGAGCGCAGGTCGGCGTAGGCCTTCACGAAGCGGGGGAGGCGACCGGTGGTCAGCCCCAGCAGGTCGTGCCACACCAGGACCTGGGCGTCGGTGTGCTGGCCGGCACCGATCCCGATCGTCGGGACGTCGACGGCGTCGGTGACCCGGCGGCCGACCGATTCGGGGACGCACTCGAGGACGATCGCGAACGCGCCGGCGTCGGCGAGCTCGACGGCGTCGGAGACGATCCGGTCGGCGGCCGCGTCGTCCTTGGCCTGGACCCGGAACCCACCGAACTGGTGCACCGACTGCGGGGTGAGTCCGAGGTGGCCCATCACCGGGATCCCGGCCTCGACGAGGAGCGCGGTGGACTCCACGGTGCGCCCGGCGCCCTCGAGCTTCACGGCGCCGGCACCCGCCTCCTTGAGCATCCGGGTCGCGGCGTGGAGCGCCGCGGTCGGTCCGGCCTGGTAGCTGCCGAACGGGAGGTCGCCGACGACCAGGGCCCGTCGCACGCCCCGGGTCACCGCACGGGTGTGGTGCAGCATCTCGTCGAGGGTGACCGGGAGCGTCGAGTCGTACCCGAGCGCGACCATGGCCAGGCTGTCACCGACGAGGATCACCGGGACCCCGACCTCGTCGAGGATCGCCCCCGACGAGGCGTCGGAGGCGGTGACCATGATGAACCGCTCACCGTCCCGGCGGGCGGTGGCGAGGTCGTGGATGGTGACGGGTCGCGACGCGGCAGCGCCGGACCCGTCCACGGCGGCGTGGACGGACACCTGGGACTCCTCCTGCCGGCCCGCATCCGGCGCGGTGCGCCGCGGGTCCAGCGGTATGTCGTTCGGTGGCCTGAGTAGTGTGCCGCCTCACGGCGGGTTTCGCCGAACCGCCCGGGTTCGGTCGGGTGGCTCCGGGTGGCTCGCGGTGGTGGCGGCGGGCGCACGGCGTGGTTCCCTGGGGGTGACGAGGCGATGTCGACACGGGTGAGGTGCGCTCGGTGACCGACGCACAGGAGCCATCGGACGTCGTCCTGTTCCACCACGACGGTGTGGCGGCCCGTCGAACCATCGAACGCCTCTCCCGCGCCGGAGTGGACGGCTCGGCGATCACCCTCCTCGGGCCGGTGGAGGTCCGCACCGACGGCCGCTACGGCGACCGGCAGACCGACCGCGGCTCGGCGATGGCCCTCGGTGGGCGCCTGGTGCGCGGGATCGTGTACGGATCCGTCCCCGGTGCCGCGTTCGGTGCGGTGCTGCTGGCGTTCGTCGCCGGGCCGGGGATGCTGGCGGTGACATCGGGGGTGGCCGGGGGAGCGATGTTCGGCGGCGGGGTCGGGATCCTCGCCTCGCTGCTGAACGCCCCGACGATGGTCACCGGGTGGGAGCGCACGTTCTCCCCGCTGGTGCCGGGTGGGGTAGTCGTCGGGGTGCGTGTCGCCGACCCCCGGGTGCGTGCGCGGGTCGAGCGGGCCCTGCCGGCCGCGGCCCATCATCACCGCGTCGATGTCGCCGACCTCGACGCCCTCCCCGACGGGCCACTCACCCCCGAACTCCTCGAGCTCCTCGAGGAGTGAGCACCCGGTCGGCGAGTTGCTCCGACCATCAGGTGCGTGGTACATACAACTGTATGGCACCTGATCCGGACCCCGCCGCCGAACGCGGCCGTGACCTCGACGACCTCGACGACGCGCTGGTCGAGGTGCGGCGTGCGTTGCAACGCCCCGGCTACCGCCACCGCCTCCTCGACGGTCTCTCCGTGGAGGTCTCGCTGGCCACCCTGCGGCTGCTGCGGGCGGTGCAGCGCACCACCACCCCGGCCACCACCCGGGCCACCACCCCGGCGAGTGCCGCCGTCGGTGACGCAGGGGCGCCGGTTGGGGCACCGTCGATCGGTGAGGTCGCCGAGGCTCTCGCCGTCGACCCGTCCACCGCCAGCCGTCTGGTCGACCGTGCGGTCGCCGGGGGGCTCCTCGAGCGGAGGGCCTGCGCCGACGACCGGCGGCGGACCCGGTTGCACCTCAGTGAGCGCGGCCGTCGGTTCCTCGACGAGGTCACCGAACGGCGCCGCGACCTGCTCCGCGAGATCACCTTTACGTGGTCCCGGGGCGACGTCGACGACCTCGTCGGGCTGCTGCGGCGTCTCCGCGAGGGGTTCGACGCCCTGGAGGGCGCCTCGTGAGCGAGGTCACCGGGGTGCGTCGGTCCCCGGACGACGACGCCGATCGCCGTGCCCCGAGCGACGGTGGGCCGCCGGACGACGGCCGGACACCTGACGGATCGCCGCCACGCGGGTCGCTGCGCCTCCTCGTCGACCCCGTGTTCGGTCCGTTCTTCGTCGGCAAGCTGCTGTCGACGGCCGGGATCTGGATCTACAACATCGTCGCCGCGATCCTGGCGTACGAGTTGTCGGGGTCCGCGTTCGTCGTCGGTCTCGTCAGCGTCGCGCAGTTCGGGCCGCAGTTGCTGTTCGCGCCCCTCAGCGGCGCCGTCGCCGACCGGGGTGACCGCCGCCGTCAGGTCGTCGTCGGACAGCTGATCTCGGCGTTCGGTGCCGGGGGGCTGGCGGTGTGGGTCGCGCTCGTCGGTGTGGAAGGCCTCCCCGGGGCGTGGCCGGTGATCGCGGCCGCGTTCGTGGTGGGGATCGGGTTCGTCGTGAACGGTCCGGCGATGAACGCGCTGCTGCCCTCGCTGGTGCGACCCAACGAGCTCGCCCCGGCCGTGGCGCTGAACGCCGTGCCGTTCACCCTGGCCCGTGCCGGAGGCCCGGCGATCGGGGCGGTGATCGCGGCCTCGACCGGGCCGGCGACGGCGTTCGCGCTGGCCGCCGCCACCAAGGTGGGCTTCGCCCTCCTCCTGGTCACGTTGCCGCTCCGCCGGCCACGCCGGCATCGGCCGGGGGCCGACCGTCGCATCCGGGCGGGGATCCGCTACCTGCGTGAGGACCCCAGCGTCCTGCTGCTGCTCACCGGTGTCGCCGCGATCGGGGTCGGCGCCGACCCGGTGATCACCCTGACTCCGGCGTTGTCGGCGTCGTTGGGGGCGGGCGGCACCCTGGTGGGGGTGTTCGCCTCGTCGTTCGGGGTGGGCGCCGGGATCGCGTTCCTCGTCCTCGGCGTGCTGCGCCGCCGGATCGGGCAGGAGCGGATCGCCGCCGTCGGGTTGACACTGCTAGCCACCGGGATCGCCGGAGCCGGGGTGAGCCCCACCGCCGGGCTCGCGATCGCCGCGTTCGTCGTCGGCGGGGCCGGGATGACGATGTCGCTGACGAGCCTGAGCACCCTCATCCAGGAACGCCTCCCCGAGGAGCTGCGGGGACGAGTGATGGCGCTGTGGTCGGTGGCGTTCCTGGGGTCGCGCCCGTTGGCCGCGGCGGTGAACGGTGCCGTCGCCGACGCGACCTCGCCGATGGTCGCCCACCTGATGGTCGCCGCCCTCGTCGCCGCCGTCGCCGTGTGGGTCCGCCCCGCCCGACTCGCCCGAGCCGCCGCAGGCTGACCCCACGGGCGCTGACCGGGTGCCCGGGTGACGGACTCCGCCTCGCGGTTCGCCGTCTCCGGGTGGTTCAGCCCCGCCAGCCGCTCGAGATGGGGACGCGGCGGTCGCGGCCGAAGGCGCGCTCGGTGATCTTGGGCCCGGGCGCGGCCTGGCGACGCTTGTACTCGGCCCGGTCGATGAGCCCGATCACCCGGCGCACGACGGCCTCGTCGTGTCCCTCGGCGACGATCGCGGCGATCCCCAGGTCCCGTTCGACGTACGCCTCGATGATCGCGTCCAGGACGTCGTAACCGGGCAGGGAGTCCTGGTCGAGCTGGCCGGGCCGCAGCTCCGCGGACGGAGGCTTGCCGATGGTGCGCTCGGGGACCGCCGGCGACGAACGGTTCCGCCACCGGGCGAGCTCGTACACCAGCCCCTTCGGGACGTCCTTCAACGGGGCGAAGCCCCCGGCCATGTCCCCGTACAGCGTCGCGTACCCGACGGCGTACTCCGACTTGTTCCCGGTGGTGAGCACGATCGAGCCGCGTTCGTTCGCCAGCGCCATCGTGATCACGCCCCTCAGGCGTGCCTGCAGGTTCTCGTAGGCGACGCCGGCCCGCTGGCCGTCGACGCGCTCATAGCCGGTGACGACGAGGTCGTCGAGGACCTCGCTCACCGCCGCGAGCGGTCCGCCGATCGCCAGCACCTCGTAGCGGCACCCGGTCAGCCGGGCGGTCTCGGCGGCGTCGTCCAGGGAGTGGTCCGAGGAGTAGGGCGACGGCATCGCCACTCCCAGGACGTGATCGCCGCCGAGGGCGTCGGCGGCGATCGCGGCCGTCACCGCGGAGTCGATCCCGCCGGAGAGCCCGACGATCACCTCCTGGAACCCGTTGCGTCGGCAGTAGTCGCCGACGCTGCGAACCAGGGCGTGCCAGACCTCGCCGGTCTCGTCGAGGCGCCCCGAGGTGTCCGGGGTCTCCGGCGCGGGGGCGTCGACGTCGACGACCACGAGATCCTCGGTGAACTGGGCGGCGCGGGCGATGACCCGCCCGGCACGATCGACCGCGAACGAGTCGCCGTCGAAGACCACCTCGTCCTGACCCCCGACGACGTTGACGTACACCACCGGGACGCCGGACTTCGCCGCGTGGTACGTCGCCCAGCGTTCACGGTCGGCCCGCTTGCCGCGGTGGTAGGGCGAGGCGTTGAGCACCAGCAGCACCTCGGCGCCGGCGGTGACTGCGGTGTGTGCCGGGCCCTGTTCGTGCCAGAGGTCCTCGCACACGATCACCCCGACGCGACGGCCGTCGACGTCGACGACCGCGGGTCGTCCACCGGGGGAGAAGTACCGGGCCTCGTCGAACACGCCGTAGTTCGGGAGGCGCAACTTGTCGTACCGGGTGACGACGGCGTTGTCGCGCAGCACCGTCACCGAGTTCGTGAGGGCACGACTGGCCAGTGCGACGTCCCAGTGCGCCGCGTCGGTGGCGTCGCCACCACCGGCACCGACGTGACCGACCACGGCGGTGGTCGACCTCGGGCCCTCGGCGGCGAGCCGGTCCACCGCGGCGAGGTTCGCCTCGACGAACTCGTCCTTGAGGAGGAGGTCCTCCGGCGGGTAGCCGGTGACGGTGAGCTCGGTGAACACCACGACGTCGGCGCCGCGCTCGGCGGCGAGCCGCCAGGCAGCCAGGATCCGTTCGACGTTGCCGTCGATGTCGCCGACCTCGGCGGCGACCTGGGCCATCGCGATCCGGAACACGTCGTCACCCCTCACCGGCCCGCACGGACACCGCTGCCGGGTGCCCGTCGCACCGGTCCCGAGACGAAACATCATCGAAACGCCACGAGAACCATCGGGTAATGCGGCCTGCGTAGCGTCTCGCAACGTACCGGTGAGGAACGGCGTCCGAACGGCCCGCCACGTGCCGCGGATCCCTGACTCCACCGCCGACAGGATGATCTGGAGGAAGTTGTGAAGCGTCTAACCAAGTTGGGGGTGGTCACGTCCGGGTTGCTCGTGCTCTCCGGTGTGCCCGCATACGCGCAGGACGGCGTCGACGTCGAGGGGCTCGCCCTCGCGACGATGGTGCTGTACCTCATGGTCGCGACCGTGCTGGTCTTCATCATGCACGCCGGGTTCGCGATGCTCGAGGCCGGGCTGACCCGCCAGAAGAACACGGCGAACATCATCGGTAAGAACCTGATGACGATCTCGCTGGGCATGCTGGTGTACTACGCCATCGGGTGGGGGTTGATGTACGGCGACCAGGTCGCCGGGTTGTTCGGGGTGGACAACTTCTTCCTCATCGGGGACACCTACGCCCCCGACGCGACGTTGGAGATGGACTTCGCGTTCCAGGCGATGTTCGCCGCCACCGCGGCCACGATCGTCTCCGGTGCCGTCGCCGAGCGGATGAAGTTCGGGGCCTACGTCACCGTCGCCGTCGTGATGACCGGGCTGATCTACCCGATCGTGGGGGCCTGGACGTGGGGTGGGGGCTGGATCGACGCCCTCGGGTTCGCCGACTTCGCCGGCTCGACGATCGTGCACATGACCGGTGGTGTCGCCGGTCTCGTCGGGGCGATCATCCTCGGCCCGCGCATCGGGAAGTTCGACCGCCAGACCGGTAAGGCCCGCGCCATCCCCGGTCACTCCATCGCGCTCACCGCCCTCGGGACGCTGCTGCTGTTCTTCGGGTGGTTCGGGTTCAACGGCGGCTCGGTCCTCGAGCTCGACGGGCCGCTGATCGCCCACGTCATCGTGACCACGGCGTTGGCCGGCGGCGCCGGTGGCACGGCCGCCGGGATCTACACCCGGCTGACGAACGGGAAGTGGGACGTCGCGATGATGGCCAACGGGATCCTCGCCGGGCTGGTCGGGATCACCGCCGGCGCCGACGCCGTCGACCCGTCGATGGCCGCCCTGGTCGGGTTGATCGCCGGTGTGCTGGTCGCGGTCTCGGTGAAGGCGCTCGACAGCCTGAAGATCGACGACCCGGTCGGGGCGGTGAGCGTGCACGGCACCTGCGGGATCCTGGGGACGCTGTGGGTCGGCCTCGCGGCGACCGACGGAGGCCTGTTCTACGGCGGTGGGGTCGAGCTCCTCGTCTCCCAGGTGATCGGGATCGTCGGGGTCGCCGTCTGGGTCGCCGCCGCCTCCGCGGTCCTGTTCGGCGCGTTGCGGGCCGCCGGTCAGCTGCGGGTCACCGAGCAGGAGGAGATCGAGGGCCTGGACGTGTACGAGCACGGCACCCCCGGGTACCCCGAGCTCGTCCGCAACTGATCGACACCAACCTGGTGTGCCCCTACCGGGGCACACCACCCGGCCCCGGGTGGGGGACGATGCGGCGCCGTCCACGGACGGCGCCGCATCGTGCGCGGCGTGCAGCCGGCTCGGCGGTCCGGCAGGGCCGGGCGCGGTTCATCCGCCCCGGGCGGTGTCGAGCTCCTGCTGGGCCATCCGCTTCATGAACCCGGCCTCGTGGCCGACGGTGACCATGGCGAAACCCTGGTCCAGTCGGCGTCGGGCCATGTCGCCACGGTCGGTCTGGATGCCCGCGGCGATCCCGGCGGCGGCGCAGGCCTGCCGGATCCGTTCGATCGCCTCGACGTGGGCGGGTTCCTCACGCTCGTACCCGGGGGCCATGCCCAGCCCGATCGCCAGGTCGGACGGCCCGACGTAGATGGCGTCGAGTCCGTCGACGGCGGCGATCTCCTCGACGTTGTCGAGGCCCTCCTGCGTCTCGACCATCACGATGCAGGCGACCTTCTGCAGCTCCTGCGGGTCCCGGCTGCCGATGAGCATGCCCGCGCGGATCGGGCCGAACGAGCGCTGGCCGACCGGGGGGTAGCGGCACGCGGCGACGGCGCGGGCCGCCTGCTCGGGGGTGTTGACCAGGGGCACGACCACCCCCATGGCCCCGGCGTCGAGGATCTTGCCGATGGTGCCGGCGTCGTTGGCGGGGACGCGGGCGATGGGGGTGACGCCCCCGGCGCGCGCCGCCTGCAACATCGGCACGGCGTCGGGGTAGTCGATCAGGCCGTGCTGCATGTCGAGGCAGGCGTAGTCGAACCCCACGCCGGCGATCATCTCCATCGCGGTCGAGCTCGGTAGCTGGCACCAGACGCCCAGCGTGTCGTCGCCACGCGACCAGGCATCGAGCAGCGGGTTGGTGAAGCTCACGGTGTCTCCCTCGGTCGTCACGAACGGACGTGGCGGTCCGACCCCCGCCGCCGCACCCTCGGGCGCCGACGCGGCGGTGGACCGTGCCGACGTCGACGTTAGACGCTCGGTGGCGACGACGTCCCCGTCGTCGCTGCACGACGGGTCCGCAGGTAGGGTCGCCGACCGGTGCGGTCCCGCGGGAGGAGGCCGAGGTGAGCGACGTGATCGTGGTCGGCGGCGGCGTGGTGGGTACGGCGGTGACGCGGGCCCTGGCGCGTTCCGGGGCGGCAGTGACGCTGTTGGACGCCCAGCGGATCGGCGCCGGGACCTCACGGGCGACGTTCGCGTGGGTGAACGCGAACCAGAAGACCCCCCGGAGCTACTTCGACCTCAACGTCGCCGGGATGCGCGCGCACACGTCGTTCGCGAACGACCACGACGACCCGTCGTGGTACCACGAGGGCGGGAACATCGAGTGGGCGATCGACGCCCCGGCCCGGGCCGAGCTCGCGCGGAAGGCCGAGCGGCTCGAGGCCTGGGGGTACGAGGTCGAGCGCCTCACCCCGGAGCAGGCACGACGTCTGGAGCCCGACGTCGACGTCGCCGACGACGCCGAGGTGGTGTACTTCCCCGACGAGACGTGGATCGATCCGGTCCGGCTGGCCGCCACCCTCGTCGATGACGCCCGGCGGGCCGGGGCCGACGTCGTCACCGGGGCGCCGGTGGCCGACCTCATCGTCGAGGACGGACGCGTCACCGGCGTGGTCACCGCCGATCATCTGCGCCGATCGGCCGACACCGTCGTGAACTGCGCCGGGCCGGCCGCCGGACGGATCGCCGACCTCGCCGGGGCGCGCCTGCCCATGGCGAACACCCCCGGGCTGCTGGCGTACACCGAGCCGGTCCCGGTGGCGGTGCACCGGATCCTGCACACCCCCAAGCTGCAGGTCCGCCCCGACGGCGGGGGGCGGCTGATCCTGCACGCCGAGTCGCAGGACCGCGACGTCCACCCCGGTGAGGACGTCGGGCCGAGCCACCCGGCGTGCCGGATGCTGCTGTCGATGGCGCAGGAGGTCCTCCCCGGGTTGTCGGGGACCGAGGTCGAGGCGGCACGCGCCGCGGTGCGGCCGATCCCCGCCGACGGGCTGTCGGTCGTCGGCTGGCACCCGGAGGTGCCCAACCTCTACACGGTGGCGAGCCACTCGGCGGCGACGCTGTGCCTCGTGCTGGCCGAGCACGCGGCACGCGAGGTCGTCGTCGGCGAGCGCGTCGCCGCCCTCGACGACTTCCGGCCGTCGCGGTTCCTGGCCTGAGGTCACCCGGATCCGCGGCGGCGCCGGGTCAGCCCCGCCGCGGCCGTTACGCTTCGCTGGAAGCCCCCGCGGGGTGCGGGGCGACCTCGGTGAAGGACGTTCGATGGACAAGCAGCAGGAGTACGTGCTCCGGACCGTCGAGGAGCGCGACGTGCGCTTCATCCGGCTGTGGTTCACCGACGTCCTGGGGTTCCTCAAGAGCGTGGCGATCACCGCCGCCGAGCTCGAGAACGCGTTCACCGAGGGGATCGGGTTCGACGGCTCCTCGATCGACGGGTTCGCCCGGGTCCAGGAAGCCGACATGCTCGTGGTCCCGGACGCCTCGACGTTCCAGGTGCTGCCGTGGCGTCCGGAGTCGCAGGGTGTTGCGCGGATGTTCTGCGACATCATCACCCCGGACGGGCAGCCGTTCGCGGCCGATCCGCGGTACGTGCTCAAGCGCACCCTCGAACGCGCCGCGGAGATGGGGTTCACGTTCTACATCCACCCGGAGATGGAGTTCTTCCTCTTCGAGGACGCCACCAGCAGCCTCACCCCGCTGGACAACGGCTCCTACTTCGACATGACGCCGCTCGACGTCCAGCAGGACTTCCGGCGCCAGGCGATCAACACCCTCGAGCGGATGGGGATCCCCGTCGAGTTCTCGCACCACGAGGTCGCCCCCTCCCAGCACGAGATCGACCTGCGCTACGCCGACGCGCTCACCATGGCCGACAACATCATGACGTTCCGCCTGGTGGTGAAGGAGACAGCGCTGCAGCGCGGCATCTACGCCTCCTTCATGCCCAAGCCCGTCGAAGGGGAGTGGGGCAGCGCCATGCACCTGCACCTCTCCCTGTTCGAGGGGGACACCAACGCGTTCTACGACTCCAGTGACCGTTACAACCTCTCGGCGACGGCGCGCTCGTTCACCGCGGGCCTGTTGCGACACGCCCGCGAGATCACCGCGGTCACCAACCAGTGGGTGAACTCCTACAAGCGGCTGACGTCCCGGCTGCACGGGCCGCTCCCCTCCGGGGAGGCGCCGGTGTTCGTCACCTGGGGGCACTCGAACCGCAGCGCGCTGATCCGCGTGCCGTTGTACAAGCCGCGGAAGGGGACCTCGGCCCGGATCGAGTACCGCGCCCCCGACCCGGCGTGCAACCCGTACCTGGCGTTCTCGTTGATGCTCGCCGCGGGTCTGAAGGGGATCGAGGAGGGGTACGAGCTCCCGGAGGAGTCCGAGGACAACACCTTCGAGCTCACCCCCGCCGAGCGTGCCGCGGCCGGGATCGACCGGCTCCCGGAGAGCCTCGGTGAGGCGCTGGCGATCATGGAGTCCTCCGAGCTCGTCGCCGAGACCCTCGGTGAGCATCTGTTCTCCCACTTCCTGGCCAACAAGCGCCGGGAATGGGACGACTACTCCGCGCACGTGACGAAGTTCGAGATCGACCGCTACCTGTCGATCCTCTAGGCGGCCCGGTGGTCGCCCCCCGACGTTCCCTGCGCGCCCGGTTGGCCGCGGCCGGCCTGGACGCCGAGGCCGCGTTCGACCAGCTCGACGCCGCCGGGCTTCTCGCCGAGGGCGAACCGGTCGACCCGCAGCTGCTGGCGCTGGTCTCCGAGTCCGCCGACCCGCAGGTGGCGCTGCGGTGCGTGTGCGACCTCGCCGAGGGGCAGCCGGAGCTCTTCGACCGGGTCCGTGACGACGAGGCGTGGTTCGCCCGCGTCATCGCGGTCGCCGGGGCCTCACGCCCCCTGGGCGAGTTGCTGTCGCGGTACGCCGACGCCGTCGACTCGCTGCGCACCCTCGACTCCGTCGACGTCCCCACCACCGCCGACGCGGTCGCCGAAGCCGTCGCCGGCAGCGACGACCCCGGCGAGCGTGCGGCCGGGATCGCGGCGATCCGGCGCCGGGCGACCGCCGACATCGCCGCCCGGGACCTCACCGGGGTCGCCGGCCTCGAG